>NZ_JBHIMQ010000001.1:467419-507826 GCF_042194225.1 Bartonella sp. MR110HLJHH
CTCCAGCTAGTGGAACTGAAACTGTAAAGAGTTTAAGTATTAGAAATGCAGGTGCACAAGAAGTTGTAGATGTATCAGAAGGTGTTGGTTTTAAACAGAAATGGGCTGGTGCTACGCGAGTACGTATTGGTTTTGCTGCTGCTGACCGCATTATGCCTTATGTTGCTGGAGGTGTTGCCTATACACAGCTAGAGGCTGCTCATGGAGAAGTGAAGGTAGGTGATAAAACTTTTGTTTCAGGTTCATCTGATGAAACAGCAACAATGGTTGGTTTCACTATTGGTGGCGGTCTTGATTTTGCTGTGACTGATAATGTCCTGTTGCGTGCAGAATACCGTTACTCGGACTATGGTAAAAAGAAATTTTTTGCAAAAGAAAAAGAATATAATTTCAGAACCAATGACTTCCGTGTTGGTGTAGCTTACAAATTCTAATTTCGTCAACAACGAAATAAGCTTCCAAGAGGCTCTGTCAAAGACAGGGCCTCTATTATTTTCTGTTGTTATATTCCCATATTTATTGGGGGATGAAAAGATATTATTCAGATTTCTTTAAAAAGATTTTCATAAACAACAAGCAATAATTACGCGCTAAATCAATGACTTATACGTACTTGTAACTTACAATTTCTTGCAAAAAGTGAAGTTATGAAATGACTTTATCTTGCGTCATCTTTCGTTTCTTATGATTGTATCATTTTACTACAGCGTTTCTTTCTCTAATCATATAGCACCCTGCTCATAAATAAATGAGGAGAAAAGTTTACGAATATAAAATCTTTAGTCACAATTTCTATTATCGCTATCAGCAGCTTCTGCAGCACAAGCTGCTGATATTATCGTTCCTCGTGAAACAGCCCCAGCAGTTGTTATCACAGCCCCTTCATTTTCTTGGACAGATTTTTATTTCGGTGGTCAAGTTGGCAACTTTTCAAGTCAAAATTGATGTATTTGATTTAGAGACAAAAGAAAAAACTTCAGATAAAGATGGACTACCTAAGCCTTGAGGTTTCATAGGTGGTATTTATTTAGGTTCCAACATAGAACTTGGAAATGTCCTCAATTCTAGGTGTTGAAACCGATGCAGTCTGGATAGACCGAGGAGAAACGAAGACGGTCTCAAAGATTCTTGCGATTGATGAATTTAATGATTTTAATGATGAATTTGAAGATGCTGGTGTTGCATTGGTGTTGTTGTATTGGATGAAAATAAAAAGTTTCAAAAAGGTGACACAGCAGTGTATCGTATTGGTTTCAAAGAAAAATAGTCTGGTGCAACATGGGTTTGTGTTGGTTTTTCCGTCGCTGACCGCATTATGCCTTATGTTGCCAATGGTATTGCCTATGCGTAAATACAAGGTGTCGATAAAGTTTCAGAAACAAAAAAGTCGGCAAATGGTAAATCAAGTAAAGAAGTTTCTGCTACGATATTTGATAAAACAAAAACGATGGTGGGTTTCACCCTTGGTGGTGGTATAGATTTCGCTATGACAAATCATATTCTGCTTCGTGCAGAATACTGTTACTCAGACTTTGGTAAGAAGGAATTTAAAAAGGGTTACCCTAAACTAGGCTACAAAACCAATGACTTTCATGTAGGTGTAGCTTACAAGTTCTAATTTCATCAAAAGTGCGATTATGAATAAAAAGTATTAATAAAAAATTAAAATTTCAAGAGATCTTGACTTTGACAAAACTGCTGTTTTCTGGGCTTTTATTTGTATGACTGTGACATTTTTACTACAGCTTTTCTATCTATAATCTTGTAAGGTCATTTTATAGTTAATTTAGGAGCAAAATTATGAATACAAAATATTTAATAGCAACTTCTGTTGCCGCTTTAATTTCAGCTTCTGCAGCACAAGCTGCTGATGTGATGATCCCTCATGAAGTCGCACCAGCAGTTATCGCAGCAGCACCTTCATTTTCTTGGACGGGTTTTTATCTTGGTGGTCAAGTTGGCAACTTTTCGAGTAAAACTAAAGTAACTATTCCAGGAGCAGATAAAGAGCTTTTCAAAAAAGATAACACACCTAGTCCTTCTGGTTTCATGGGTGGTATTTATGCCGGATCTAACGTAGACCTCGGAAATGGTCTCATTCTCGGTGTTGAAACCGATGCAGTTTGGGCAGACCGTGAAGAATCAAAAAAAGCCCGTGAATTGACGCTTACTGAAAAAGATGCAGCAAATTTTAATGATGCCCTTGAAAAAGCTAAGGTTGAATTAAAAGATCAGCAACAGTTTGAAAACGGTGACAAGGTAACAGAAACGCACAGTTACAAAGAAAAATGGTCTGGTGCGACACGCGTCCGTATCGGTTTTGCTGCTGTTGACCGGATTATGCCTTATGTTGCTGGTGGTATTGCCTATGCGCAGGTACAGGGCATTCAATCCGTTGCAGGAAAAGGAGAGAGAGCTAAAGTTGAGCAGAAAGCTGACGGGGATGAAAATGTGCCAGCTAAGCAAAGCATAGATTTGACTGGTGGTACTTGGGCTGATGACACGAAGACAATGCTTGGTTTCACTATTGGTGGTGGAGTTGACTTTGCAATGACAGACAACGTTCTTTTACGTGCAGAATACCGTTACTCCGATTTTGGTAAAAAGAAGTTTGCAAACGATACACGTGAATTCAATTACAAAACCAATGACTTCCGTGTAGGTGTTGCTTACAAATTCTAATTTCGTAAAAATGAAATTAGAAGCATAAAAAATACTAAGGCCTCGTTTAACGGGGCCTTTATTTTATTAGCTCTCTATTCTATATCTCTTAATCCCTTCTATTTTTATTTGTATCATTTTGTGCTATAAGACTTTAAAGAAAAAAGTTTTATATTATAGAGGGCGAATTGGTGGTATATATGGATTTTATAGCTACTGATTACATAAAATCTTATATCACGGCTATCATTTTACGCCTAAGAGAAAAGTATTCAATTAATCTCAGAAATAGGAAAAGATCATAACCAGTGACTAACTTTATTCTGCATATGCCAGATTAGAGCGAGCATATTGCGTATATCTGTTGGAGTAAGCTTTGGGAAATACAGTCTCATTGGGGAAGAATATGAAGATGTAAAGATAGAAACCAGTTTCCAACTTTACCATCTTCTTTTAATTTAGCTTTACGATTTTCAAAAGTATTTAGGGCATTGTCTTACGTTTTTGTTTATTGCATTCTTTTTATGGGATCACACTCCTTATGCAAAACAGAACGCCCCAAACGGAATACACTTGTTGTTGTGTCTTCACACATTTGTTTTAAAGAAATATTTTTCAAACTACATCAAGCCCACTTCATGTCAGTATCCGTGAGTGATATAAGACGGTAAAACCTCCCAATGAAATAATATAAAATCTATAGAGCACCACTATCGTTACACGCTTAATAAAAAGAGCAAGCTAGCATCATCATACAACTTTGCTAGCCACCAATGTTGTGGACAGACCTTGGCTGTTAAAAGCGTTCATAAGAGGCATTTAAAATTCTTTTAATGTTTTTATCCGCAGACTGTTTCCGCTATCGAGAGATATGGTTTTGATTAATAAAACATGGAACAGGTTTTAAATGATAGAATCCTACAGTATTAGTTTTTTCATTCAATATGAAAACAATAAATTATCCTTATAAATTAAACCGATGTGTCATGATGAAGATATTTACGCAAAGAATCTAAAAGTTTTTTTTGTGAGTGTTTGAATAAGTCCTTTGTTTTTCTTAATTTTAGATACAAAATACTATCGCTAAAGCACCAAAAGTAGATCATGTTGATAAATAGATGAAACTTTGATGGCGCTTGGTTTTAAAAAAGGCAACATTTGATTTCACTGTTTGCACAGGCATTGATTTTGCAATAACAGATGATAGTTTATTACATGCAGAATACGGTTATTCAGATTTCGGTAAAAAGAAATTTATAAAGAATATTATCATTAACAGTTATGCAAAAATTTAATGAAAATGAATCCAACTTTAAGACACATAATTCTAGTGTGATTTAGTTTACAAATTTTCATTGAATGCAAAATTAAAAGTTTAAGAAGCTTTATTTTCAAAAAATCTTTATTTTGTTGTGAGTGTGTTATTTTTGCTACAGATCTTTCAAAAAAGATGCTCTATATACATTTCATTTTGGATATTTGGAGAGATTTTATGAATACAAAACGTTTAATAACAGCATCTATTTTTTCTTTAATTTCAACGTCTACAGCGCTAGCTGCTGATGTTATGATTCCTCATCAACCAGCACCATCGACATCTTCTACTATTGTTGCTCCTACTTTTTCATGGACAGGTCTTTATTTAGGTGTCCAAGCTGGTGGTTTTTCGAGCAAATCTGATATGGCTCTTGTTGATCAAGAAAAGAATTTGCCACTAGATAAAGAGTTCTCTCCTAAACTTTCAGGTTTTGTAGGTGGTTTTTATGCAGGTTCTAATATTGATCTCGGTGATAACTTTATTTTTGGTGTCGATACGGATTTAATGATATCTGGTAAAAAACACACAAAGACAATTACCATAGGTGCAGCTGATAACACTACAGTAGAAAATGCAGTCGTAAGATCCCGCAGATCTGCAGAAGTTGTAACCACAACAGGAAAAACAACAGGAACACCAACAGGAAAAACAACACAAACAGCTGCTTCAGAACAATCTGCACCAAAAGTAGCAGATGCAGGAACTGTACCAACAAAACCTGCTGCAGACACAGAAACCTCCAAACAAGTGACGAGATCAGAAGTAAGAGGAACGCCAACGCCAGCAGAGGGCAAAACACAAGCTGTTACATCTACAAAAACCTCCCCACAGACAGAGAGAAGATCAGTGCAAGCATCATCGGGATCATTGGCAAGATCAGATACAAGACTACCATCGGTAGTAGTAGGGGGAAATGGATCAAATCCAGTTACACCTAAACCAACAGCTATCGGCACAGGGGTAGGAGCAGCAGGGAAGTCATCATCGTCCTCATTGGCAAAATCAACAGCAGGAAATCAAACAGCAGGAGTAGGGTCAAGTGGAGCAAGTGTGCCTGCAAAATCTGCAGAAGAAGGATCTGCAAAAACGGCTGAAAAAGCACCAGTATCTTCTGCCTCATCAACAAAATTAGAAGTAAGTCAATCTGTAGCGACAAAACCTACATCGGAACAATTATCATTAAAAGAAAAAACAGTACCGAGCAGAGGGACACTTGTACTCGCGAGATCAGGATCAACCTCTGAATCAGCAAAAGCTTCCAATGGAACAAGCGGAGCCCAAAACGGAGGTCATCATGGTGCCCATGGTAGCGGAAATGCTAATCCGCATGGTGCATCTCATGGAGGTGGGCATGGCTCTGGCGCTCATGCGCATGGTGCTAGTTCACATGCTTCTCGTTCTCATGGTGGACAGAATATGGCTGGACACGGTGCACAAAGTACACAAGCGGTGGATAAGAACAATTCCAGTGCATATGGTATAGAACAAATGAAAAAGCTGGCTTCTGAACTTGGTCTTGATCAAGAGGATGAAGTTGAAACTTTAAATCATACTTTCAAACAAAATTGGGGTGGTGCTACACGGGTACGTATTGGTTTTGCTGCTGATCGCTTTATGCCTTATCTTGCTGGCGGTATTGCTTATGGGCAGTTCCAAGACACTGTATCAATATCCGTTAAGGATGAGGATGGAAGAGTCGTTTCTTCTAAGAACTTAGCTGATGAAACAAAAACCATGATTGGTTACACACTTGGTGGTGGCGTTGATTTCTCGCTTCTGGATAATGTGATTGTACGTGCAGAATATCGTTACTCTGATTTTGGTAAAAAGAAATTTGCAAAGGAAAAACTTGAAGTTAACTACAAAACCAATGATTTCCGTGTTGGTGTAGCTTATAAATTCTAATTTTTAAAAGAGTAAATTTCTAAAAGGCTCCACTATTAGTGGAGCCTTTATTTTTTAAAAGATCAATTTTTGGTTTCTTTTCTTGTGAATTTCATGATAAAGCCCATAGAGTGTGATGATATATTTTCCTGATCGCTGCTTAATATGAATGATAAGCTCGGCTTTCCCTATAGATAAAAACCAGAGTTGCAGGGTTCAGGGAAGTTATGCAAAAATGAAATCGTAAAAGTGGACAGGAATATTTCACAATGACTGTGAAAAATGAAACAATAGATTATTCAAAAACTCTTTATCTCCCACAGACAAATTTTCCTATGCGTGCAGGGCTTCCGCAAAAAGAGCTTGAATTGATGGCGCGTTGGGAAAATATGGGGCTTTATGCGCAATTGCGCCAACAAGCAAAAGATCGTCCATTTTATATTCTTCATGATGGTCCACCTTATGCAAATGGTCATATTCATATTGGGCATGCTTTAAACAAAGTTCTAAAGGATGTGGTTGTCCGTTCATTCCAAATGCGCGGTTTTAATGCAAATTATGTACCTGGTTGGGATTGCCATGGGCTTCCAATTGAATGGAAAATTGAAGAAAAATATCGAGCGCAAGGAAAAAATAAGGATGAGGTACCTCTTCACGAGTTTCGTAAAGAATGCCGTGAATTTGCACAGCATTGGGTAACCGTTCAAAGTGAAGAATTTAAACGCCTTGGTGTCGTGGGAGATTTTAACACGCCTTATACTACAATGGCTTTTCATGCAGAAGCACGCATTGCCAGTGAATTGATAAAATTTGCTATGTCAGATCAGATTTATCGTGGTTCCAAGCCGGTGATGTGGTCTGTTGTAGAGCGTACGGCTTTGGCAGAGGCTGAGATTGAATATCATGATCATGAATCAGAGGTGCTTTGGGTTAAGTTTCCTGTCTTTGAAGCAAATTCTGATGATTTATATGGTGCTTATGTCGTCATTTGGACAACAACGCCGTGGACAATTCCTGCTAACCGTGCAGTGAGTTATTCTTCGCAGATTTCTTATGGTATTTACGAAGTTGAAAGTACTGAAAATGATTTTGGTCCTCAAGCCGGAGAAAAACTTCTCTTTGCTGATGCGTTAGCTATGAGTTGTGCAGAAAAAGCCAAACTTGTTTTGAAGCGGTTGCATGTTATTTCTGCTGAAGAATTGAAAGCTCTTGTTCTTTCTCATCCACTCAAAGGTTTGGCTGGGGGGTATAACTTTAAAATTCCATTGCTTGATGGTTCGCACGTAACAGAGAGTGCTGGTACAGGTTTTGTTCATACAGCGCCAAGCCATGGGCGTGAGGACTTTGAAATTTGGAATGATTATAAGTCCTTACTGGAGCAAGCGGGGATTGATTCGTCTATACCGTTTCCTGTTGATGATGCAGGGTTCTATACGAAAGATGTTCCAGGTTTAGGACCAGATCGTGAAGGAGGACCTGCGCGTATTATTGATGATAATGGAAAAATGGGTGATGCCAATAAAGAGGTCATTAACGCTTTAATTAAAGCAGATCGATTGTTTGCACGGGGGCGTTTAAAGCATTCCTATCCCCATAGTTGGCGTTCAAAAAAACCCGTTATTTTTCGCAATACACCACAATGGTTTATTTCAATGGATAAAGATTTTGGGGATGGTTCAACTTTACGTAGTCGGGCTTTGGAAGCTGTTTCAAAAACGCGTTTTGTGCCGTCTTCTGGGCAAAACCGCCTAGCTTCTATGATAGAAGATCGTCCTGATTGGGTTCTTTCTCGTCAGCGTTCTTGGGGTGTTCCTATTTGTATTTTTGCGAATGAGGATGGTTTTATTCTAAAAGATGAAGGTGTGAACGAGCGTATTTTACGGGCTTTTGAAGCAGAAGGGGCAGATGCATGGTTTGCTGAAGGAGCACGTGAACGTTTTTTAGGTGAGCGTGCACATGAGCCTTGGGTACAGGTTTATGATATTTTGGATGTTTGGTTTGATTCTGGAGCAAGCCATAGCTTTGTGTTAGAAGATCGGGCTGATTTGAAATGGCCTGCTGATGTTTATTTTGAAGGTTCAGATCAACATCGCGGATGGTTCCAATCTTCTCTTTTGGAAAGCTGTGGTACGCGTGCTTGCTCTCCCTATAAGGCAGTGATCACACATGGTTTTACTTTGGATGAGAATGGTAAGAAAATGTCTAAATCTTTAGGCAATACGGTTGTTCCACAAGAGATCATTAAAACATCTGGAGCTGATATTTTTCGTCTCTGGGTTATGACAACTGATTATTGGGAAGATCAGCGTTTAGGCAAAAAAATCCTTCAAACAAATGTGGATTCATATCGTAAACTACGCAATGCAATTCGTTGGATGCTTGGAACTTTAGCGTATGATGATGGAGAAGAAATATCTTATGGCGCACTGCCGGATCTTGAAAAATTTATATTGCATAGGCTTTTTGAACTTGATCAGTTGATTAATCGCGCTTACGATGAATTTGATTTTAAAAAGATTATGCGTGCATTATTGGATTTTTCAATCATTGAGTTATCGGCATTTTATTTTGATATCCGCAAGGATTCTCTTTATTGTGATGCGCCTTCATCAAAAAAACGCAAGTCTTCCTTGCAGGTTGTCCGTGAGATTTTTGAGCGTATGGTAACATGGCTTGCTCCAATGTTGCCTTTTACTATGGAGGAAGCTTGGTTAGAGCGTTACCCAGAAAGCCAATCGGTGCATTTAGAACAATTTCGCTCTGTACCAGAAGAATGGCAAAATCAATCTTTGTCTGAGCGTTGGAAAAAAATTCGGCAGGTCCGTAAAGTTGTTACAGGTGCTTTAGAGCTTGAACGCGTTGATAAGCGTATTGGATCCTCGTTAGAAGCCGCTCCTGTTGTTTTTATTTCCAATCCGGCTTTACGAGAAGCATTAGAAAATGTGGATATGGCGGAGATCTGTATTACCAGTGAACTCACAATTACGCAGGATACAATACCTTCCGATGCTTTTACTTTGAATGATGTTGAAGGTGTTGGTGTATATCCAGAGAAGGCATTAGGAAAAAAATGTGCTCGATCATGGCGTTATACACAAGATGTTGGGAGTGATCCTGCCTATCCGGATGTATCTGCTCGTGATGCAGCTGCTTTGCGGGAATTGCAGATTCTTGGCAAGATTTAAAATTTTAGATCAAAGGAAAGAAATGCAAGTAAATTTCTCATATTGATGAATATAGTTTTTTGTGGTACGAGAAAAATTCCGTTGTTTTATCTGCAGGGGGGAAATTTGTGTATGGAACGTTCTCTCATAAATAACGGGAATGTTAATTAGCCATATACTTAGGAAATGGAATAGGCAGTGAGAAAACGTGAAATAAAAATATTTCCAATAGGAATTTTAGGGATGTGCTTTGTTTTAACGGGATGCAATTTATCAGCTCCTACCTATGGTACCGATAAACCAGTTTCGATACAGTTTTTTGAAGATGTTGCTAATATTACTTCATTAACACCAACAAATAACAGTAGCCAGATTGTTATGAAACCTCATCCAAAACTTGTAATACCAAGCCCTAGTTCGCGCGGATTTTTACCGATTCCACAACAAGATAGATCTGTCAATGAAATAGCAGCATCGAAGAAGCATCAAGGAAATAAGTCTTTTCCTCACAAAGGATCGTCAGTTAATGGCGCTGGTTCAGAAAACCCTTCACAGTTGAATGCGAAGCAACGACAGGAATATTTACGTCGTCAGAGAGCACAAGTTGGAAGTTCAAAATACCGTCGCTATCTCACTGAACCACCTTTAAGTTATCGCCAACCGGCAAAAACCGCACCTATTGGTCGATAGGGAAAAGACAAAATATTTAAAGTAAAGAATTTTTCTAATTACTTATGATACCAAGCTCTCATTCTCGCGCAGTTATAATGCTGTTGTAGGAGGGGTGTTATTCTCATGAAATAGCAATATGACAACAGCATCGAGAGAGTCCTTATGCGTTTCCTAACACGAAACATTTCTCAAGCTCATTTTACAACATCGCTCATGTGGATAGTATAACGTAAAATCTATTGTGCTCCAATATCTTTATGCTTAGGAAGGAGAAAACTGATACTATCATTTTATTTTCCAAACTCCAATGTTGCGACAATTCTTGCATTTGAGAGCCTTCATAAGAGACATTTTTAGTCTTTTCTAAAACGTTCTTTATCCAGAAGATAATCCCGCTTATGATGTGCAAGAAAGTAACTTTTATTGCTTCAATGTAATTTGAAATGAGAGTATATCTACGATATTTTGGACTTTATATTTTATATACAAAATAATGAATTATTCTTATGAGTGAATGTATTATCTAATAGAAGCAATATTCAGCATTAAAAAAGAGAAAAAATGCTTCGAAATGGCTTTTGCTATATATATCAGAGGAATTAATAGTCTTTTTTTGAGAAATAGGATAGTTTTTAAAGAGTGAAAGTTATGGAAGAAGAATTGTTTTTAGTATCGCTTTTGTATAAAAAAATCTTTAAGTAATTGAGCAGCTTCTTTTTCTTTAAAACCAGAATAAATCTCAGGTTTGTGATGACAGGTTGGTTGCTGATAAAAACGAGGACCATTTTCTATAGCCCCCCCTTTGGGATCATTTGTTGCGTAATAGAGACGTCGTATGCGTGCAAATGAAATGGCAGCAGCACACATAGCACAAGGCTCAAGTGTTACATAAAGATCGCAATCAGGAAGCCTTTCGCTTTGCAATGTTTCGCAAGCCATACGGATTGCGCGCATTTCTGCGTGTCCTGTAGGGTCATATGCAGATTTTATAAAGTTACCAGCGCGTGCAATGATAGCTTTTCCACGTGTAATGACAGCGCCTACGGGAACTTCATCTTTTTTTGCAGCCCATTGCGCTTCTAAAAGGGCTATTTCCATGGGCGTCAAAGTCATCATATTCTTTCTACTGAAGGTATAGAAAATCTAAAGGTTATCTCGATAAGAAATGTGATGGAATGAATAATTTATTACGCTTTTATAATGAAAGGAATACCTCTATTTTTTAAAGTGTTTAAAACAAACGTGCAAGTCAACAAATACATTATTGTCGTTAAAGGATAGAAAATGATAAATGATTATGCTACTTCCTCTTTCAGGATAAGCGGTATGGTGCATGTGAATAATTTTCTGAACATACTGGCAAAGATTGGTTTGAAACGCAAATGAATGAAAATAATGAGAGTGAACGAATTGCTAAAAGGTTAGCGCGTGCTGGTGTTGCTTCGCGTCGAGATGCAGAAATGATGATTGTTGCAGGTCGCATTTCTGTAAATGGTACGGTCGTGACAACGCCTGCTTTTAATGTTAGCCGCTCTGATGTTATTAAAGTTGATGGCAAACCTTTACCTCCTATAGAACGAACGCGTTTATGGCTTTACCATAAGCCAGCAGGCCTTGTCACCACGAACCGTGATCCTGAAGGCAGACCTACAGTATTTAGTAATTTACCAAAAGGAATGCCGCGTGTTCTTTCTGTTGGAAGGCTTGACATTAACACGGAAGGGCTTTTGCTTTTAACTAATGATGGTGGCTTAGCGCGTGTATTAGAGCTTCCTGTAACAGGATGGGTCCGCAAATATCGCGTCCGTGCTCATGGAAGAGTAAAGAAGAGCGCGCTGGATAACCTTAAAAATGGTATTGCGATTAATGGCATTTTTTATGGTTCGATTGAAGCATCAATTGAACGTGAACAAGGATCTAATATATGGCTTTCTGTCGCTTTGCGTGAAGGAAAAAATCGTGAAATAAAGAATGTTTTAGGGGCGTTGGGATTATCAGTTAATCGATTAATACGTGTATCTTATGGTCCATTTCATCTCTCTGATTTAGAAGAAGGAGCCGTGCAAGAGTTAAAAGGGCGGATGTTACGAGATCAGTTGGGGGAGCGTTTGATTATGCAAGCCAATGCAGATTTTGATGCTCCTATTCTTAAGCCATTTTCAAATTCTGCAGTTGTTGCAGAAAAGCAAAGCCAAAAAGATCTTTCTGTTGCAAATGATGGTTGGGTTTTCTCAAGTGAAAGGGCGATACGGCGCCGACCAAGAGATGATTCTGTTGAACATAGTCGTGCACGATTAAGTACAAAGTCTCATGAGAATGTAAAGAAGGAAAAAAGTGAGGAAGGAAAAGCAGAGCGTTTTCTACCGCGTTCTCGCCGTGCTAATGTTTGGATGGCTCCTGGTGCACGTCCGCAGAGTACACGTAGAAAGCCTTCCTATAGTGAGGAGAAATCGCATGATCATAAGAGCGATTTGGATGGTAGAAAATCCTTTCATCGAGGCAAGGAAAAACTAAAAGAAAGTCCGTCACACAAAGAGAAGAGGGGAAGTTTTGTTCAAAAACGTGGCAAAACATCTTATGACGAGACGCATCCCTCTGGTAAGAAAGATCGCTTTTTCAAGGATAAAGAGAAAATGATAAAAAGTGGACATGAGGAGCATTCTTTTGAGAGAAAGAAAAAGGTAAAATCGTTTGGTGATGCTATGAAAAAATCTAAACCACATAGGGATGGTGCAAAAACTTCGAAGCGATTTGGAGGTTCACGTGCGGATCATAGGCGGTAAATTTGCTGGGCGTGTTTTGTTTTCGCCTGTTAATCAGTCGATTCGCCCAACGAGTGATCGTACACGTGAAAGCCTTTTTAATATTCTTTCTAGCCGTGAAGAACAATTTTGGACCAATAAACGTATTCTTGATCTTTTTGCTGGTACTGGTGCTTTAGGCATCGAAGCACTTTCACGTGGAGCAAAGGCGGCTGTTTTTGTTGAAAACTCGGTTGAGGGACGTGGGTTGCTTCAAAAAAATATAGAAGCCTTTGAATTACAGTCGATAGGACGGATTTTGCGTCGTGATGCGACAAAACTTGGCAATATTGGCACAATGCTTCCATTTGATGTTATCTGCGCTGATCCTCCCTATAGCCGTTGTTTAGGTGAACGTGCTTTCGTAGAAGCTTTGCGAGGAGGGTGGGCAAAAGCTGATACACTCTTCATACTTGAAGAAAAGAAAGATACAATGATTCATTTACCCGACGTCTTTTATCTAGACGATGAGCGTTTTTATGGTGAGACAGCAATACGTCTCTATAAATTACGATCGCTTACATTTTGAGAAAGTTCTTGTTTTTATCCGGTAGGATGAAAAAATGCTTCTTTACAGTTTTCTTCATTTTATATGGTTTTTAAAAGGTTACGGAGAAAGTAAATAAAAGATTCTAATGTTAAAGGAATTGATGAATTTTGATTTCATTATGTTTTTTGTCTGAATCTCTCATTTTTTTGAAGTTTTTTATAGCCCCAAGAGCGAGTCTTTTACAATATACGCCCTTTAATATAGAGGGGCCATCTGTTCTTCTGTCTAGCCAAAAATTGCTTTGAGGTGTAATGCTATTGGACCTAAATTAGCAGTATGTATTGCTGCTAATTTTTGTAAGTTATATGCTGATTTGTTAATTTCATCTACATTAAAAGTGAAAAGCATTATCAAAGCTTTAGTGTATTATTAGCTTTACTACCGATGAATGTTTTTTCTCCAATAGGATACATATTTCACGACAACAGTTATGATACCTTTTTGTCTAATTTCTTTCGGCTGAACATTAATCATCAACATCTCATTAGCAGCTGAAAGCTTTCAACTATGCAGTCTGCATTTATATCCTAAATAGTACGTAACTTTTATCTTTATTATTGTATGAACTTAAAACAGATATTTTCTATTTAAGGTAGACAATAGTGTTCATTTATACTGAATATTTGTGTGTTTATTTTATTAATATCGCTTGTTGAGTTAATCATTATATATTAAGTAAATCTGAAAGTATTAAGTGTGTTATCGTTATTACATTTTTAAGAATAATTTTTATATTATTCTTAAGCAATAAAACTAAATGATTTCTAAAACAGGGAAGATTATCATGTTTAAATGGATATATAGCGAAGAAATTAACACAGAAGCGAGTGCTGAGCAAATTTGGGCTATATGGGAAGATGTGGCATCATGGCCTTGCTGGGATAGTGAACTTGAGTGGGTAGAACTTTCTGGTCCTTTCAAAGAAGGGGCTACAGGACGCATGAAACCTAAAAAGGGACCTACAGTAACTTTTACACTTGATAAAGTTATAAAAAATGTTTTCTTTTCTGATTATGCTAAACTGCCTCTTACTTACATAAGTTTTGATCATGAATATATTTGTTCAAAAAAATCTGATTCTTCAAATAACAAAATTCGCCATACTGTAACCATGTCTGGTTTACTTTCTCCTTTCTTTGGAATGGTTATTGGGTCAAAAATTAAGTTACACCTTCGTGATGCAATGATTGAAATGAGCAGACGTGCTCTTATTGAAAACAAAATCATCTCGTAAGGGGGTGCATTTATAAAGAAGTTAATACCTTTACAAAGGCGCAGAAATCTTAGCCTTGTTAGAATGAAATCAGTTATGAGTATATAGCAAATCGATGAGGTATGATTTGTTTTTTCATTAGTCGTTGAAATCGAGTCAAATCATCTGAGAAAATTAATTTTGCACCAAAGATCTTATAAGAGTCATTGAATTTTATTCAATATATAAAAGCTTATGAGGTGCGCATTTTTACTGAAAATAAAGAAAGTTGTAGAAGCTTCTGCTCTTGTGAATCTGTAGGTCAATATTGTCATGATATTTGCCAGTTTCTAGTATTGCGATAGTTTTTGATTTGAGAGCCTTGATAAAAGGCATTTTGACTTCTTCTTAAATAGTTTTTATCAACATTACCTCTATTCATGATGTGAGAGCGAATAGTTGTGATTTCCTCAACATAAATAAGTTTAAAATGGAGAAAATTTAATGATATTTGATTCTTTTATGCAAATTACAAAACGATCAATTATAATTATAAATCAAAGTGTTTTTTTTGATTAAAAGATGATGACTTTCTAAAGAGTACAGCTTTAAAAGGCTCTAAAGGATAAATAAGCTCACTCTTAATTTCCGTAAAATTAATTTCGTATCATTGTATATATTTGGTTTAAATGTTTAAAAAAGCGATTTTTTAAAATGCGTACAGATATCCTAGTTTCTGCAAATATTTTTGTATCTGTTAAAACAATTATGAGCGATAAACTTGTCAAAATTAATTGGAAGAATACGCTTATTACAGATTGAATTGAAAGATAGATACAACGTTGAGTTTTATATAAAAGCTTTATTGATTATCGTTTTATGACAGTATTACACTTCTTTATTTTTTAATGGAGGGGAAAGAGTATAGTTCTTAAATCAAAATCTATCCAGTATCTTAGAATTTTTGTTTCAGGAAAAAGAAGTCGGTCAAATTATGCCTGTTTAATAACAAAATAACTGATTAGGGATGACGCATGAAAAAATGAGATGCTCTCGATTAGACGCATTAGAAACGAGAGAGAATGTTATGATTATAACTTATTTCTGATAAATATAAAAAATGAGTTCTTTGTGATACCACGTCCATGAGGGTAAAGAAGTTTATGACTGCTCATTTTGTTGAAACCATAATGAAAGGAAAAATTTTTTATTCCGTTTATGTTTTTTGTTTACAAGATTGCCATCTTATTATGAGAGAGTTTATAGAAGCAAAGAAGTATACACAAATATAAGGCATTTTCTTGATTCTTGCTTGGAAATTAAAGAATGCTATAGGAATAAAGGAAGTTGTTTGACTATCCAGAGGACATAAGGTTTGTGACTTAAGTCGTTTTATGCTTTTCGAATTTTTGAGGATTTTGACTTAAATTCAAGTGTTATTGCTAGGTCGTTTGTTGATTGCCAAGTTTTCGGTTGATTTGATTATCAGTACAGATTGGGTTATCTAAAATGATAAGGGGCAATGAGAAATCTTGAAACTAAAGAAATTTTACGACATATTGCGTCTTTTCATAAAGAAGCTAAAAAGGAAATTATTCGATGCATTAAAAGAAAAAATGCATGAAATGTGCGTAATTTTATGAATAAACATACAAGAGTTATATTCTGATTTATATAAAATTGTCAGAGTGCTTATCAATGTAAATAATAAAATATTTCAGGGAGTCTATAATGACTGACAAAAACCAGATTGAGAAAGCTGTTTCACTGGTTGAAGCAGCAAGGCGTTCTGGGGCAGATGCTGCTGATGCCGTTATTGTTCATGCTCATTCTACCAGTGTATCAGTTCGTTTTGGGAAAGTCGAATCAACAGAAGCAGCAGAGAGCAATGATTTTACTCTAAGGGTTTTTGTTGGAAAAAAAGTAGCAAGTGTTTCTGCTAATTTAGCGTCTTATCCGCAAGAACTTGCGGAACGTGCTGTTGCGATGGCTAAAGCTTCTCCCGATAGTTTATTTGAAGGTTTGGCAGATAAAGAGTGTTTGGTTAAGTCTCCTAAAGATCTTGATCTTTTTGATGATTTTGTGCCAAGCAGTCATTTTTTAACAGAAGATGCTTTAAAAACAGAGGCAGCAGCTCTTGATGTTAAAGGTGTAAGTAATTCTGGTGGCGCTGCAACAGCTTATGGTCGGAGTGGGTTTATTCTTGTGACCAGCGATGGTTTTTGTGGAGCCTATCGCTCCAGTTGCTTTTCGCGTTCTTGTAGTGCTCTTGCAGGTGAAGGCACACAAATGGAGCGGGATTATGATTATACAACAGCCTTACATTTTTCTGATTTAGAGGCAGCAGAAACTGTTGGAAAGAATGCAGGGTTTGGTGCTGTCCGACGTTTGGGTGCAGTTCGTGCGGCGACTGGGGGCGTTGATGTTATTTTTAATCCGCGTACGGCTCGCGGAATTGCAGGGCATATCGCATCTATGGTCAATGGAGCCTCTGTAGCTCGTAAAACAAGTCTTTTACAGAATTTCCTAGGCAAGGAAGTGATGAAGCCTAATGTTAATGTAACCGATCAACCTTTGCGATTACGTGGAAATGCTTCTCATCCTTTTGATGGAGAAGGGGTAGAGGGGCAAACACTCAATATTATTGAAAATGGTATTTTAAAAAATTGGCTTCTTTCATCATCTACAGCACGTGAATTGGGACTTAAAACAAATGGACACGGTGTGCGTTCGGCATCATTAGTGCAGCCGACAAGTACAAATTTTGCAATTGAACCGGGTTTAGTATCGCCTTGCGATATGATAAAAGATTTGCGAAATGGATTTTATGTGACCGAATTATTCGGTCACGGCATTGATTTTATTACTGGTCAGTATAGTCGTGGGGCTTCCGGTTTTTGGATTGAAAATGGTGAAATTGCTTATCCGGTGAGTGAAGTAACGCTAGGTTCTGATTTGCTTCATATGTTAGCACATTTAACACCTGCCAATGATATTGATCGGCGTTATGGTACGGCGGCTCCAACATTGTTAATTGAAGGGATGACACTTGCAGGAAAATAACACGCATCATTCTTCTGATTTAAATCTTTTGCGGGATGTTTGTCGAGAGGCAGGAGATTTAGCAATGCGGTATTTTGGATGCACGTTGGATGTTTGGATTAAAGAGGGGAATTCACCGGTCAGTGAGGCAGATTTTGCTGTTGATCATTTTTTGAAAGAGAAGCTTCTTGGAGCGCGTCCAAATTATGGATGGATTTCAGAAGAAACAAAAGATAATCGAGAACAACAAGATTATGAACGCTCCTTTGTGGTTGATCCTATTGATGGAACACGAGGTTTTCTTTCTGGCAGTCCTTATTGGTGTATTTCGGTTGCCATTATTGAGAATGGGCGTCCTATTGTGGGCGTTCTACAATGTCCGGCTCAAGGAGATATTTATGCAGCTGTAACGGGTGGAGGGGCAACATTAAATGGGATAAAACTTCCTCGTTTAGCCTCGGGGGGGCATCGAAAATATAAAATTTCGCTTGATAAATCGCTCGCAAAAAAATTACCAGATGATTTTCTCAATCGAGTTAGTCTTTACCATTATCTTCCTTCTCTTGCTTATCGTATTGTTCTTGTTGCTCAAGATGAAATTGATATCGTATTAGTTCGTCCAAATTGTCATGAATGGGATATTGCCGCTGCTGATCTTATTTTGCAGGAGTGTGGAGGGTGTTTTTTATCGCTTGATGCCCCTTTACTATCTTATGGAATTGAACCTTACCAATATGGACTTTTAATTGCTGGTAAAAATAATTGCTGTCAAGATATGATAGATGTTGTTCGTCAAACAAAGTTAGTTTAATCACGTAAAAGCGCGCTAAAATAATCTAAATGATATGGAGGCACATATGACTGAAACCAACGAAAAAAAACAATATTTATATCTTGTATTTGGTGGGGAATTAAAAAATCTTAACAGTAATCAATTTAAGAATCCTGATGATTTAGATGTGGTTGGTATTTTCTCGGATTATCAATCCGCTCAAGAAGCATGGCAGGCAAAAGCACAAAGCAGTGTAGATAATGCATTACAACGTTATTGCATTGTAGATTTGCATCAGTTTCTTGATGCTGAGTTAGGCGATGCAGAGTAAAGCTTGAATATTTGGTCATTATAGCCTGTAGATTGCTTCACGCTTTTGTTTAATCGTCCTTTCCATAGGTACGTTCTTCGGGTAAAATAGAATGCCGTAAAAAAAGAATATGCTTGTTGTTTAAAATTCATATGTTTTCTTAATGAAACATCTTTCAAGGCACCCAAGAACATTCCATAATGGTGTCCGTGCAAGTTATAAAATCCATTGTTGCACCACCATCTTTACGCTTAATAAAAATGCAAGACAGTTCTATTAACCTATTTACAACAGCAATATTATCATGACGAGCTATCACTCGAAGTTTATGATTATATTGTGAATAGTCACTCTGCTTTTGAATGGAGTATGAAACATTAATGCGTTCAGATTAATAAAAAGAGTAGCATTATTAATGATACCAATTACTACTCCGTTGAGATTATTAGCACTCCCTACTTATCCATTGGAATTTTTCCAACAAGTTATCACTATAAGCTTAGAAACCATGAAAGTCGTTAGAAACTTACCAAAATTAGAAACTTAGAAAAACTGAATAGATTGATGAAGTTAACTTACCTCATAAGTTTTTTTGAGTACTCGTTTAAAACTACAATCTATAAATTAATCATTTTGTGTTGATTATACACAATCTTAAAAGGAATAATACACCATGCGATCTCCTGAAAAGAGAGGATTTAAAATTTTGAAAATTCTTATTTAAATTGCTTTAAGACTTTTAAGAAATTTTCTATTAAACAAGATTAGATTTTTCTGGATTACCTTTAAGAGATTATATCACAATTTAAAATGAGAACTTTATACCGTTCAAAAGTTTTTTTAAGATTAGTTTTACATATTCATTTTATTGAAATGAAATCATAGAGATTAGGCTTTTTTAAAACATATTTTATTTGTTGGATTTATATAGGTTATAATATTTATATGGATTATTTTTTGAAAAATTGATAATACATAATATATGTAAAAATAAGTTTTTTCTCTAAAATACCAACGTGCAAAATTCAAAGTTTTACTAAAATCATAAGAAGTATTTATTCAGTGAGCTGAAAAAAATTGATACAATCTATGTTATAGGTTGTATGATATTTATCATTTATGTTTTCAAAATTATAATCGACTGAAATGTAGCTTTGTTATTTTTTGAGTAAGATTTTTTATAGGGTGCAGAATGAAGTGATAAAATCCATATAAGTGACAAAGTTTCATTAAAAGAGATTTAAATAACGTGTATAGGTTATCTTTATAGGAAAATTTTAAAAAAAATATGGCGATAAAATTACGTTTTTTGTCCTTTATGTATTGAATTTTCTCATGGGTGAAGCGTTTTTTATTCAAGATATGGATGATATTAAAAAAATATGGATGTAACTAATAGTGTGAATTTTTTAACAAAATAAGCATATAGATATCTTAAAATAGCTGGAAGAGGTGATTTTAAATGGTAGAATTAAAGGCACATACGGCTCTTTTAAGCTATCGGATGATTGGTTTTTGCTTATGTCCTGTTATTCCTTTTTATTTGTTCTTCCGTGCTATTCGTGGAAAAGAAGAGTGGTGTCGCAAAAAAGAGCGTTTAGGTAAAAGTTCTCATGTACGCCCCCAAGGTTCGTTAGTTTGGTTGCATGCAGCAAGTGTTGGAGAAACACTTGCACTTGTCCCACTTATAAATTATATTTTATCATTGAAAATCAATGTGTTAATGACGACAGGGACTGTGACATCTTCTACTCTTGTGAAAAAACATTTTGGTAATAGGTTGATTCATCAATATGCTCCTTTGGATTTAGATTTTGCAGTGCGCCGTTTTATTAGTCATTGGAAGCCTGATCTCGCCTTGATTTGTGAATCAGAAATTTGGCCTCTTCGTATTAAAGAACTTGCAAAAATGCGTATTCCGCAGATTTTGGTTAATGCCCATATGTCTGAACGTTCTTTTAAAGCTTGGCAAAAACGACGCGTTCTTGCCAAACATATTTTTAAGGATATTGATTTGGCGATTGGTCAAAACGAAAGAGATGTAGCTTATTACCATACACTTGGCGTAAAATCTGTTACGTTTTCTGGGAATCTCAAGGCTGATGTTGTTCTGGTTGAAAATCAAGCATTGCTTGCACGTTATCGTAATGCAATCGGCAATCGCCCAGTTTGGGCAGCTGTTTCAACGCATGAAGGGGAAGAGGAGATTGCTTTTGAGGTCCATAAGATTGTTAAAAATTATTTGCCAGATTTATTAACAATTATTGTGCCTCGTCATCCTGAACGTTCAGAAGATCTTATCAGAAAATGCGATAATAAGGGGTTGCGTTTTATTCGGAGGAGTAGAGATGCTGTTCCAAACATGAATACCGATATTTTATGGGGAGATACAATTGGAGAAATGGGGCTTTTTCTTCGCTTATCGAAAGTTTCTTTCGTTGGTAAGTCGTTATGTGGAAATGGTGGACACAATCCATTGGAATTGGCTTTGCTTGGTTCCGCTATTTTGACAGGGCCCCATGTTTCAAATTTTCAAGAGATGTTCGAACAATTTTTAACGCATGATGCAGCATATATAGTTCAAGATACAAAACAGCTTGCTATTCAGGTGTATAAGCTTTTAACAAATGAAACATTGCGACAAGAAATGGTTGATAAGGCTCATGAAGTGGCGACAGATATGGCAGGTGCACTTGAGCGCACATTAAAGACTTTAGATCCATTTTTACAACCCCTTGTAATACAAACGGGTTTACGTCAGCGTCAGGGTAGATATGCATATTAGCGCCCCCCATTTTTGGTGGAAAAATAAAAGCTTTTTGCGTTTTGTATTAGCTCCAGTTTCATGGGGGTATGGTTATTTTTCAAGTCGTTTTATGACAAGACAGCCTTCCGTGATTGATTTGCCAGTTTTGTGTATTGGAAATTTTACATGTGGCGGTGCGGGTAAAACGCCGGTTGTTATTGCTTTTACCAAAGTGGCTAAAGAACTTGGTTTCGTACCTGGTGTTGTATCACGTGGTTATGGTGGATCAGTTAAAGGGGTACATCTTGTAAATGAGAAATATGATACTCCACACAATGTTGGAGATGAGGCACTTTTACTTGCACGGCATGCTTTGGTAGCTGTATCACCTAATCGTTATGCAGCGGCACAACAGCTTAAGCAAGAGGGATGTAATCTTATTTTAATGGATGACGGATTTCAAAGTCGCCGTCTTTATATGGATTATACGTTACTCGTTGTTGATGCGATGCGCGGTTTTGGTAATGGAGCTGTCTTTCCAGCAGGACCTTTGCGCGTACCATTAAAAACGCAGTTTTCTTTTATGGATAGTGTTTTATTGATTGGTCATTCCGATGCGCCTGATAATGTTTCTTTTCTTGTTTCTCGTACTGGAAAGCCTTTATATCGTGCTCATCTTAAAGCCAGTGCCTCTGATGAGGTTTCAGGAAAATCATTTTTGGCATTTGCCGGTATTGGCAATCCAGATAAATTTTTTAAATCTATTAAAGAATTATCTGGTCATGTGGTGCAAACTTACATGTATCCAGACCACTATTTTTTCACAGATAAAAATTTAAAAAGCCTTATACAAAAGGCTAAAATGCACAATTTATGGCTAGCAACAACAGCTAAAGATTATATCCGTATACAGACAATTCACACGCAAAAAGATTTTAAAAATCTTATTGTCTTTGATGTGAATGTCGATTTTGTTCAAAAAGATTTCTGTCGTATGGTCCTTGAGGAGGTCATGACCCGCTTTAGAAAACGTTCCCTTGAATTTTCTTGTCTAAAAGGTAAAGGCTAAATTTATAGCTTTCGAGGGTTTATTTTTCTTTTGTTTTTAACAATTGCTTGAGATATGGGTTGCACTCAAGTTCGCGCTGATAGGAGATTTCACAACTAGCATATGCTTCTTGACGGTGATGATTCCAATATTTTAAATCATCTATAGGGATTTTTTGTCCGCTAACAGCACAAATGGTGTAGGTACCATATTCTATAATGTCATATCCATTATTAGAATAATGAATTTTTGCTTCGCGTTCACTATCGGAAAACATTATAATTCCTTTTTACTAATACAAGAGATTCAAGAAAAGTGCCATAAGATATATTATAAAGTCGAGAGTTAATTTAAAAATATTTTTCTTGTCAAAATAGTTAAGAGTTTATTTTCTGCCAAATAGCCGTTCTATATCTGCCAATTTGAGTTCAATATAAGTAGGGCGTCCATGATTACATGTACTTGTATTGGGTATTGCCTCCATTTGTCGCAACAGTGTGTTCATTTCTTCGGGACGTAAAAGGCGCCCTGACCGTATTGAACCGTGACAAGCCATCGTTGCTGCAACATAATCAAGCATTGCTTTTAAATTGTTTGTTGTATCATACTCAGCGGCTTCATCTGCAAGATCTTTAATAAGGGCTTGGACGTTGATCTCTCCTAACATGGAAGGTGTTTCACGCACAACAATTGCTCCTGGTCCAAATGGTTCTATTCCTAATCCAAATTTTTGCAAAGCATCTTTATGCGTTAAAAGGCATGTTGCATCCTCTTCAGAGAGTTCTACAATTTCAGGAATAAGTAATAACTGTGAAGGAAGCGGTTTGGAATAAAGTGCATTTTTGAGTGCTTCATAAACCAATCGTTCGTGAGCTGCATGCTGATCGACAATGATCAAACTATCTTGTGTTTGGGCGATAATATAGTTTTTATGGATTTGTGCTCTGGCCGCTCCTAGTGGATAAGATAACTCTTCTGATGAAGATGTAGTGTTTGGAATGTATGTATCTCCACTTGGTATATTTAAGCCCTCCATAATAGGAGTAGCATCTTCTTTTAAACCAAAAGAACTAGTAATATCCAATGGTTTGTGAACCATTGAAGCAGCGGCAAAATGATGAGGTTGTGGGCTATAAGAAGAGGACTGGTGCGTGTTCTTAAAATTGCCTAACGGTTGTTGTGCCAATGGTTTTTGTATTTGAAATGCAGCTAGCGTTGCTTCAGAACGGGTTGAAGTAGGACGAATACCAGATTGCTGTAATGCTTCACGAATAGCTCCAACGATCAAACCACGAATTAATCCTGGATCACGGAATCGTACATCAGCTTTGGCTGGATGTACATTAACATCTACCTCAGCAGGTGGGAGATCAATAAAAAGAATAGCGACAGGATAACGATCTCGTGTCATCACATCAGCATAAGCGCCCCGGATAGCGCCCCATAGAAATTTATCACGCACGGGACGCCCATTAACATAAGCAAATTGATGAAGACTATTATTTCGGTTGAAAGATGGCAAACAGGCAAAACCCGTTAAGCGCACTGCTTCGCGTTCAGCATTCAGTGCGATGCTATTAGGGGCGAATTCTTTTCCCATAATTTGCGTAATACGTTGTAATTGTCCTTGAATATTATTTTCTGTAGCGGACAGTTCCATAGATGTTCTGTCTAGTCCTGAAAGAGAAAAGCGGATATGTGGAAATGCGATAGCAATTCGCTTAATCATATCGCTAATAGCATTTGTTTCAGCTCGATCGGTTTTCATAAATTTTAATCGTGCCGGCGTGACAAAGAAAAGATCACGAACTTCAACAATTGTTCCAAGGTTTGCAGCAGCTGGTTTGGGTCCTACAATTTTTCCTGCAGTAACGGAAATTTCAGCAGCGCTCTCAGCATCTTTTGTTCGTGAAATGAGTTTAAGTTTAGCAACAGAACCAATAGAGGGGAGGGCTTCTCCTCTAAACCCAAGGAAGCAGATATTGTGTACGTCATCGGTAATCTTTGAGGTACAATGGCGAGAAACTGCTAAAGTTAACTGATCTGCAGGAATTCCATAACCATTATCACTCACCTTTATAAAATTTTTTCCACCATTTGCTGTAATAATTTCGATGCGTGTTGCACCAGCATCAATAGCGTTTTCAACAAGTTCTTTGACAACATTTGCTGGTCGTTCAATAACTTCACCAGCGGCGATTTGATTAATAATATTTTCGCTAAGATGGCGTATAATCATAATAAATTCTAACAGGAATCTTAAGGCTTCTATAGAAAATTATGATAACATCATTTGCGCGACATTCAAGAATAAGAGAGTATGGAAGGTATTATTTTTTACAATACCTCCTATTTTATTTTATGTTAACAAATCGGTTGGAAAAAACACAAAAAATAGTTTTTATCACCTTAAAATAGCTTGCACCAATTTATCATCTAGGTCAAAAAAGAAACAATGTAAAAAGGAAAGGCAATATATATGGCGCGTATAAGCGGTATTTTAGCAGATAGTGATATACAAGCTTTGATTGAGAATAACTTTCTCAAGGCTCAGTATCCATTTGATAGATTTCAAATACAACCAGCAAGCCTTGATCTTCGTTTAGGGGAGAAAGCTTATCGTATACGTGCTTCTTTTATGCCAGGCCCTGATACAAAAGTTTTGGATAAGCTTGAACGGTTAAAGTTGCATGAGTTTGATTTACAAGATGGAGCCGTTTTGGAAACGGGGTGTGTTTATATTGTTCCTCTTTTGGAAAGTTTAGCTTTACCAGAATTTTTATCTGCTGTTGCCAATCCCAAAAGTTCTACAGGCCGATTAGATATTTTTACGCGTGTCATTACGGATAATGCTCAGGAGTTTGATAAAATTTGTGCTGGTTATCATGGTCCACTTTATTTGGAAATTAGTCCACGCACATTTCCAATTTTGGTGCATAAAGGCTCACATTTATCACAGCTTCGGTTTAGAAAAGGGCAAAGTTATTTGAATGAAGTTGAGTTACACACTTTGCAAAAGCAAGAAACACTGATATCGGAGGATCTTCCTAATATTAGCGCTGGTGGTATTGGTCTTTCCATTAATTTAAAGGGAGACGAAAAAGGGCTTATGGGTTATCGTGGTAAACATCATACAAGTGTTATTGATATTGATAAACGTGCTGTTGCCCACGTTTTAGATTTTTGGGAACCTCTTTTTGATCGTGGTCAAAGGGAGTTGGTTCTTGATCCTGATGAATTTTATATTTTAGTTTCACGAGAGTCTGTTCATGTGCCTCCGCTTTATGCCGCCGAAATGACTCCTTTTGATCCTTTAGTTGGTGAGTTTAGGGTGCATTATGCAGGCTTTTTTGATCCAGGATTTGGGCATATGGAAGCGGGTGGAAAAGGAGCAAGAGCGGTTTTAGAAGTGCGGAGCCATGAAGTTCCTTTTATCTTAGAGCATGGTCAAATGATTGGCCGTTTGGTCTATGAGCATATGCTTAATCGACCATCAACCCTTTATGGACATGATGTTGGATCACATTATCAAGCACAGGGTTTAAAGTTGTCCAAGCATTTTAAATGAGTTGGAAACTACGAGTTTTGATAACATGTATGCAGAAAGTGTATTTTGGATAAAAGAAAATTTTGTTCTTCGCAAAATTGGCGCCATTCATTCTATTTTTAGTTTCCAAAGTTATTGCATCCCTTGCATTTGAGAGGCATTTTTACTTCTTTTTTTCAAGAGGTTTTATCTATACGAACTTCGTTTATGATGTGCAAAAGAATAGTTTTGATTATTTCATCATGAAAAAATCTAAAATGAAAGAATTTTACTATATTCAATATGTTATTCGTATTTATTGATTATAATAAATCAATAAGTTACTAAAATTCAATATAACAGTAACGTATTTGTTTTTCAAAGTAAACATGCGAGATTGGATGCTTCTATTGCTCCATTTTTCTAGAGCTTGAATGACCAGTATATTTTATTTCGTATAAAAATTATCCTTAAGAGCCAATAAAGAAGTTTTTCACTACAGTTTAGTAACAATTTTTTTAATAAACATTGTTCTACTTTTAGTAACTCATTTATAGCTTCAAGATATAAAATATTGCTAGAAAATTATTCAATTCAATATGGAAAGCTTCTACTAGTATGAACATTAAAAAAATTTTTTATGCTTTATGTGAATTAGGCACTGTATATTTTTATAAACTTTCATGAATAAGTAACAGGTCTCAGTTTTGAGTATTGATATAAGAAGATTTCTGGATGTATGCGACAGCTTTATTTCCAGTATTAATAAAGGATTTTTTTATCTTTTGGGGGAGATTATGGTTTATACTTAATGACTACAGGCTCTATCTTCTTATAACCGATAATTTAAGGACCTTTGGAGGGAGAAACGACTTTAAATTATAACTAATTAAGCTGCGGAGCAATCGCTTTCGAAGAGGTATTCGTTTAAAGAAAGTATAACACTTCAATTGTACATGAACAATATATGAGAGGATACGTTATTAATGATACCCCATACTGTGAGATTTTAAATTTGGATAGGAGAAATAAAGACATTGTTTTTATCAATTAGTTTTTTTAGAAAGTTGCAATCTCTGTTGCTTCTATCTATTCAATAGAGCGTTTTGGAGAATATCGAGTAGGAAGGTACACGGGTTCGCTTTTATGCGTTTTAGTATGTCTTCTCTTTTTATTTAGGAACAATGGTGCCATCAATGATTATTTCTTCAACACTTGATTATCGTAAGGCGGCAAAGCGTCGTCTTCCTCCCTTTCTTTTTCACTATATTGATGGTGGGGCTTATGCTGAAGAAACGATGCGACGTAACTGTACAGATCTTCAAGCTCTTGCACTGCGTCAAAGGATTCTAAGGCAAGTTGGTGAAGTTGATCTTTCAATCAAGCTTTTTGAACAGACACTTGATTTACCGATTGTACTTGCACCTGTTGGGCTAACGGGCATGTATACACGTCGTGGAGAGGTAGAAGCGGCGCGTGCCGCAGCGGCAAAAGGGATTCCTTTTACTCTATCCTCTGTTTCAGTTTGTCCCATTGCGGAAGTGCAAGAAGCGGTTGGAGGTGCATTTTGGTTTCAACTTTATGTTCTCAAAGATCGCGGTTTCATGCGTGATGCACTAGAACGGGCTTGGTTAGCTGGTGTACGCACGTTGGTTTTTACAGTTGATATGCCAGTTCCTGGTGCACGTTATCGTGATTCGCATTCGGGGATGTCTGGTCCTTATGCTGGATTACGTCGTTTTTTACAAGCGTTTACTCATCCATATTGGGCTTGGAATGTTGGTGTTATGGGGCGCCCCCATGATCTTGGAAATGTCTCCACTTATCTCAAAAAGAAAATTGCATTGGATGATTACGTTGGTTGGCTTGGTGCAAATTTTGATCCATCAATTGGTTGGCATGATTTACAATGGATTCGCGATTTTTGGAAAGGAAAAATGATTTTGAAAGGTATTCTTGATCCAGAAGATGCACGAGAAGCAGTAAAATTTGGTGCGGATGGTATTGTTGTTTCTAATCACGGCGGACGTCAGCTTGATGGTGTATTATCAACAACACGAGCGTTGCCTGCAATTGCGGATGCTGTAAAGGATCATTTGACTATTTTAGCGGACTCAGGTGTTCGTTCTGGTCTTGATGTTGTACGCATGATAGCACAAGGTGCGGATGCTGTTATGATTGGCCGTGCTTTTGTTTATGCGCTTGCAGCAGCAGGTAAGAAAGGTGTTATGCATCTCCTTGATCTTTTTGCCAATGAAATGCGGGTAGCTATGACACTGACCGGTACTCAGACAATCAAAGATATTACACGCAAGAGTTTAGTAAATATAGATGTTTTTAAGCAATGAAAGCAATATGTTATACTGCTTTCAGAAAAAGAAAGTCTTTTTATAGAGGAGCATAATTATATATTTTACAAATATGTTGACAGTTAAAGTTAAATAGAAAAGATCAAAAAGCTCCTCTATAAAATCACAGAAAATACTCAGTAATTACAATAATATTAACGCAAAAATCTTAATAATAATAAACACAAAAAAAATACTAATAACATTGCATACATCTTTTACTTACTTTATTAAAAGCTCATTCTATGGATAAAAAGGAACAAGCGCTGATATTAAAGGTAAAACAACTGTTGATATAGAAAAAATAGATATAAATAATGCTGTGAGCATTTTTCCCTCCTATATATAAAAATATAACATGTTAATTACTTCTTTCCCACATTAGCATAAAACGTAAATTTATAAGCTTCATTTAGTTTTATTTTAATATAGAATAATATTAATTATGGTATATAAATAAAATTATTAAAAATGTCAATATGTATTTATTGAAAGCTATAATTATAATAAAAAATGGATCTAATAAATAATATTTCTATAATCTATATATTATTTATATTAATTTTATTGGATAATATATTATATGGGTATGATATTGTTTTTATGGAGTACATTTTTAAGCAATGAAAAAAATACCCATACAATCTTTAAAAAAGCTCGTTTACTGAGAGCAAGACTGCGTGAATTAATGTGCTTTTCTTTCTTATTTTCTTGCATCCTCAATGAGTTATGATGTTTTTGAACTGGCGAACATATTAGGAAGCAGTTGAATATTTTTTGTATAGTATGTCATTGCTAACACTGTTTATGCTTTCTCTATTGATTGCATAATTTATTAAAAATCCAGTTTGTTTTTATTGCAGATGGGGTCGTTAGGTATTCCTAATGATACAAATTGGCATAGAATGTTTTGTTCTATAAGCGATTTAACAATTGCATCTCTAGGCTTCTCCATTGATACTATGCTCTTCACAGACAATAACAGATTGGTGAGATTGGCATAACTCTAGCACAGATATATTATCTCAAAGTTGAATTGTTGGCACACTTGTAAACGTTGGGATAACTTTATGTTTTTTGAAGCTCTACAGCAATATCAAGACAAATCTGAACAGGTTCTTCAGTAGCAAGTAAGAGAACACCTTTCCCTTTTTAAACAGAAGTTTTTCTGATATCAATTTTTAAAGCATTTTTATGAATATTCATAACAGCGTGTTTTTCAAATCTATATAAACGGGTACAGGATTACTCAGAGTGGAAAAAATTACAGTTTCCATTTGATCGAATTACTCTCATAAGTAATTGGATAATATTTACTTTATCGCTGAATAAAAAAGAAAAGTTTTCTTTCTTTAAATAGAGGATGTGTTGTCATCTAGCCAATAGGGATAGTTTGCGAGAAATTTGTTCGATGCAAGACAACTTAACATTGCAGCTACTTTTTATCATTTGAAGCTGTGAAAAGAAGGCTAAGATAGATGAAAGAATGTAAAAAATAATGGATACATTTTAAGATAAAAAATTATAATTCTGTTAATTCCACAACAGTTGCTGCTGATATTGGTAACAAAAGAAATTTGACTAAAAAAATTATCAAAATTATTGAGGATATTTCTCATAGCATGTAGACTAAATCTTTTGTTGGTATGGCTGGGATTTTCTTTGAGCAGAAATTGATTCTATCCCCTGAAATCAGCAATAATCTCTCAGGTGATGTCGTAAACTTTTTGGGGATGTTACAACGCTACTATCGTCCTTTTATGAAAAATGCTAGCATTTCAGATGAGTAGCTGTGAGGAGTTTCAACGTTTAATACAGCAAGAGCCAGCAACTCTCACGGATTTAGAACAGGCTTCAAGGTTTTTATATTTACAGCGATTAAGTTTTAGAGGGAAGGTAAATCGTACGATGAGAGTTGAAATCCGTCGTAGCGCGTGGGTTTAAGTCTTTCCAATTTGAAGGCGTGCTAAAACTTATTTGCCTCTGTTTAGCAGGTGTTAGCATTGAACATTTAAACTGGTCCGATTTTATTGTGCGTTATGATCATCTAAAAACTTGTTTTATCTTTCACCACTTTATTGTGGTTCTGAAGGTTATTCCAGAAAAGCTTTTATAAGCGGGAGAATTATCAGCCGATGTCTAAGCTGCTTGCATAAATAAAAGGGAGGTTTCTTTTGTCATTAAACAATGTGCTAGAAATTCAAAAAACTTTAGTTAACTTCATAAAAGAGATTACATCATCTTATACAGATTGCTCTTCAAATAATACAATTTCTGGTAAGGAATGAGGCATCACCAATTTTGATTTCTAAAAAAGAAACAATACGCATTAAAGAGTCTTTAAATTTGTAGACTTTTTGAGAATCCTTTCAGAATCTTTTGAAAAAAGTGAACTGATAGAAGATTTGCTATCAAAATATAGAAACTTTTCTAGCAAGTTACGAATAAATCTAAAAATATATATTAAATATAAAAAACAGAGTGACATGCTTGTAGACTGGGCTTTAGAAACAAGAATCAAAATGTATAAAGATGCATAGAGGCAAGATTGGTACAGATCATTTTTATGATTCAATAAAAAATAAAAACTAAAGAAAAAATTCTATATCAAAAATTTAAGGTGGTTTAAAAGGTGGACGGGCAATGCATAGAAGGATGAACGAGAAGGTGAATTAGGTGAGGGCGATTTACAGATTATCAGCATCTTTTGTAAAAGTATCTCCCTAAGGTAAATATTGTGATGAAGTAAGATTGTGGTTGAATGTTCGAAAAGATAATACGCACTCTTAATTTTTCCGTTATACACATCACAATAAACGCCGTGAAAGGCACGTTACAAACTTTCTCTAAAAGCAGCATATGAGTTTGCAAGATATTACAGTGATATTTTAAAAGAAGGTAATGGTCCCACTTTATTTTCCGTTTATGTCTCCAACCACATAGACCTGCACCTTGTTCATTATGTTTTAAATATCTCTCGCCAAATTTGGATTAATCACATTGATATCTTGTCGATTCAAATAAATTGGCAGCCATCCAATACAAGAAGTTCGTTCATTCGTCGCGCAGCCAGTTAGAAAGCTTAGTACGCATAGCAGCATCACTTTTCTTATTAATCTTCATTTTCTACCTTAAGCCGTGTTGTCCTATCTTGAAAGCTTCCTTTGTTTGTTTTTTCTTCTCAACTTGTTCCCCAAGAAAAAAGGCTTTCACTAAAGCTATAAGAAAAGTTGCTATGGTCACTGACGTCATTGTTAGATATTTTTTTATCCATAAGATCATAGGCGGTGTTCTTGAAAGCGTTTAGCAATGTATACCATAGCTGTACAAGCAGCTAAAACCATAATGCCTGCTAAAACCCATTGAACAGGACCATTTCCTGAAAAAAGCCCTCCAAGCCCTGAAAAAGAACCTATGATTGGTGCAAGAGCTTCTACTTTGCAAATACCTGTTACACCTTCTGATTCTACTACATGATAATTTGGGGCAACATGAGATCCTTTCGCCCATAATCCTGCTTCGGCTGCTCGGCGATTGACAAGACCTTGGATACGTTTTCCTCCTACTCTTGTCCATTTTTGCAATTCAGTTGGTACCACTTCATATGCACCTTTATTGAGCTTTTTTAAAAGTGTAGAATTGCAAAAGGCTGTTATTCCTACGTTATAGCAAAATGATACTAATGCCGCGAATTGTTCATTGTTTAAAGGAACGGTAACGGCTTTTTCAACAACGAGTTCACACTCTCTCAAATCCTGACAAAGGATTTTTTCAGCTTCTTTTTCCGTAATTTGCATGTCTTTGTGGACGCTTGGAGCACCAGCAGCATTTGTATGTCCATAACCAATTGTCCATACACCACCAGAATATTCATAAGCCGATAAACGTAAGCCTTCCAATTGCTTAATCAATGCAAGCCCTTCTTTTGATATTTTTCGCATTATTCTTACCTATAAAAAACTACACAAAGCAGGATATGAATCGAAAACTTACATCTACTCATTTTTAAGAACAGAACAGTGAAAGGGCATAATAAATTCAAAATCTCCATAGTGAGTTATGTTAAAACCCATATCGTTTTTTGAACAAATATTATGCTAAACACCATTCATTTTGCAGCAATTGATCTCCATCTCAATATAATAACTTTATAATAAATCCATTTATAATCAGATAGATTTTACTCATAAATTCTTACAGTTGATCCAGAATGATTTAGAAGAACTTTACTTAAAAAAACTTCAATAATCCTGATGAAAAAAAGCATTTTTTAACAAAAAAATAAGAGATATAATAAGTAATGAAATAATAGGTATTGATTTTCAAGTAATTGCATAACCCATAACTTACACCATAGAATTATTTTCATAAAAACAAAAAAACATTACAGTTGAATATTATAGATCTACAAATTATCTTAGAATCAACACGATATACACATAACGTATTATACATATTTAATCAAAAAATCTATAGTGAATTTAACTGTTATTTATTTTTTCCTCTAATTGCTTAATTTTCTTAAAAAATATCTTTATGAAGGATTTTAAATAAAATGTTATATAAAAACATAATCGATATTTTCTCCCTCTCTAGTAGTCTGTTTCCAACTAAAACAATATAGTAGTGGAGCATATTCAATATATGGACCAATGATATTGGATAGTGTTGTAAAGAATATTGTATTGTAATAAACTTGAATGATGATTTCGGTTTCATATATTTTTCCATATGAATAATGCTTTCGTCTTTTTCATATGAAGTGTTTTATGGGGCATTCGGGGACAATGGTATCATCTTTGTCTAGTGTTGTATTGGCTACGTTTCCAGAAGCGTCTTAAACAAATCAATCAAGCTATTGAAATCTTTTTAGAGGCAATAGTACAAGAGATACAAAAGATTTTAACAAAAAGCCGCTTGAAGATATGGGAGGTTCTCTCCTCCTAGCATCTCCGCCCATTTACATAACATAAAAAAGAGAAAGGTAATGAGATGATATTTGATGATGGCGATAGATATGTAACAACCCGTGAATGTGTACAGCTTTTTAGTGTATCCACAACAACGATTCGCCATTAGGTGCTTCAGGGGTTGTTTCCGGAGCCATATAAGCTAGGGAGAGCGGTGAGGTGGAGAAAGAAAGAGATCTTAGCCTTTACTCCAAAGAAATAAGAACAAATTAGGTAAAATTATATAAACTGTAGAAGGTGGTCTTCAAACAGATAATTAAATAAAAATCCATATGTTCTAATATGAAAAAGAGAAAATGCGGTGCCGCATGCCGGATTCGAACCAGCGACCCCATCATTACGAATGATGTGCTCTACCAACTGAGCTAATGCGGCATAGGTTTGTAAATCAATGAGACAAAACTAATTTGAGGGTAATAGCTAAAAGTACGTATAAAAGCAAGAATGCATTTTTTCAATAATTTATAAAATATGATAATAATTTGCAGGAGAAGTATGTAAAAGTCAGAGGACAGTATTCTTTGATCTTAATACTATAAATGCTTTCCAATTTACGATAGCACTCAAATTAAGAAGCTGGGAATGTAGATCTTTAGGATGGAAAATGGTGTCAAGATAACTTAGTAAAGATAAAAAACATTTTCTGATTCTTAAGAAAGAAATTTGTTGAATAAGTGATTAGGAAAATAAAGATCATTATAAACCCTTTATAATGTGCAAATAAGATGAGTAGAATTAGTTGAAAAGTTACTTCTCATTTTTAGGGGAAGAAAAAGGGGGAGGATTAATAAAATTAATCACGTTTTTTTATTTAAGATGGAGTAAGAATCATGTCGGATGAAGATCGGCTGATAGAACTAGAAATAAAGCTAGCTTACCAAGAAAAATTCATTGAGGAACTTTCTCGAGTGGTAACGAATCAATGGAAAAGTTTGGATGAGATATCTAAAAAAGTTGATGTTTTAGCGAGACGACTTTCAGATTTAAAAGAACAGAGTGTTACTGAAGCTGTTATTTTACCATTTTCTCAATAGGGAGAAGGTGCTTAAAAATTTTTCTACTAATAGTCTCTTGGATTTTTTTAGATGTAATAGGGTGGATATCACAATGGGAGGAAGGTGCAAAATGTTCTTTATTACAATTGCAATTATTTACAGATTAGTTTTTATTTAACGCATTTTGTTAGATTTGTAGAATAATTTTTATAAGCTTCTTCATTAATTTCAAGAAGTTCCAATTTTATAAGGAGTGCTGATATTAGAAGACGTTTTTTATATGTGATTTCTAGTACTAAAATTAAGAAAAGTTTTTGTAGAGTATAAAAAAGCATCCATAAAAATATATGAACTTCAATATGTTAAGTTTTTTTCTGTACAGAGTTTTCTATAGATGGGAGTTAGATTTATTCGCTAATTTTTTTAAAGTGATACAAATGAAGTGATGTTATCGTTATCTATAGAAATCATAAGTGAGCGCGTATATTTATAATAAAGCGTTTTAATCCATTCTGATGATCAAGTTATTTTCAGTTGTTTTAATCGGGTGAGGTGCTCTAAGCGATATCGGTTGTGTATAGTACAAAGAGCTCTAGAAGTCTTTTTCAAGATTAAATATATTCTTCGTTATATGTATATGATATTTTGTGAAAAGGTTTTTGTTTTTCGTAATTTAAGATACAAAATACTATTGCTAAAGCACCAAAGATAAACCATGCTGGTAAATAAGTGAGAGTAATGCAAATTGAAGACAGAAAATCAGGCATTACTTTGCATAGAGATTGATTAAGGTGGTAGACATCTGTTTGCAGAAGGTTTATTAAAATTTTATTAAAGGGGGTTGTTGTCCAATGTGATGTGATTACAGAGTGTGCGTTATCAATGACCAATGCTATAATGGTTAGTGTAACGAAAATGAAGGACATTAATTTAAATAAATAGTGGAGCATATTTTTTCTTAAAACTTCAACGGGGCATATGTATAATGCACAAAAAAATAAGGAGTTGCATTATGATAAGAAAATAGGTTTACGTTTGTTTTGTGTTTTTTGAAAAAGGTGCCTAATTTTTCGATAAAAGTTGAGGTTAGGTTCAACAAAAGTAATGAGGCATGATGTTTGAAAAAAAGCACAATGAATTGAAGCGTAGCCTTCAAAATCGCCATATTCAAATGATTGCTTTGGGTGGCGTTATTGGGACGGGACTTTTTTATGGATCAACCGAGGCAATTCAATTAGCTGGTCCCTCAGTCATTTTATCTTATCTTGTCGGCGGGCTTATTATGTATTTCATTATGCGAATGCTTGGTGAAATGTCAGTAGAAGAACCGTCTTCAGGAGCATTTAGTTTTTTTGCTTATAAATATTGGGGGAGATTAGCTGGTTTCATAACAGGTTGGAATTATTGGTTTCTTTATATTCTTGTGAGCATGGCTGAACTTACAGTGATAGGGTTTTACCTTGATCATTGGATTTTGATTGATCACTGGAAGGCATCTTTCGTTGTTCTTTTATTTGTTACATTCATTAACTTGTTTAATGTTCGTTTTTATGGAGAATTTGAATTTGCTTGCGCTTTGATCAAAGTGGCTGCTGTTATTGGTATGATTATTTTGGGAATTTTTCTCATTGTCACTGGACTAGGGGAAAATCAAGCGAATATTCATTATCTTTGGGACCATGGCGGTTTCTTCCCTTATGGAGCAGTAGGGGTTGTTTTAGCGACTTCTGTAGTAATGTTTTCTTTTGGAGGAACAGAGCTTATTGGTATTGCTGCTGGAGAGGCATCTGATCCACAAAAAACAATTCCAGCGGCTATCCGTCAAGTTATGTGGAGAATTATAATTTTTTATATTGGTTCTATCAGCGTTATTATGATAATCAGCCCTTGGAATATGATTGGAAAAAATGGTAGTCCTTTTGTTACAATTTTCGAGGCTATAGGAATTCCTGCTGCTGGTCATATTTTGAATTTTGTGGTGATTATGGCTGCTATTTCTGTTTACAATAGTGGCATTTATTCTAATGGACGTATGCTTTATAGTTTAGCTGTACAAAAAAATGCACCACATATTTTTAGTAAACTGAGTGCTGCTCGTGTTCCTTATATTGCTATCCTTTTTTCATCATTCTGTACGGTGTTGATTGTCGTTGTTAATGCTCTTGTTCCTGATAATAGTTTCATGCGGATCATGGCTCTTGCAACTGCAGCAGCAGTGATTACTTGGGCTATTATTGTTATTGTTCATTTGAAATTTCGCAATGCACATAAGAACAAAAAAGGCGACTTTACTTATGCGTTTGGTTTATATCCTTACGCTAACTATCTTTGTCTCTGCTTTCTTGCTTTATTATTTTGCATTATGTTTATCAGTGGTTTTGGGCAAAATGGATTGATGACTCGACTTTTTGATATGATAGGAATAAGCGTGCCTTTTCTTGAAACATATATTCCTGTACAGATGCCTGATATGAGTTTGGCAGTCATTATTATTCCTCTATGGTGCTTATTATTACTTTTAGGTTATAAACTGAAACGATAGAGAAAGAAGAGCTAATAAAAGGGATTGATTGGAATAAATCTTGGGGACTATAAAATTTGATGAGGTAACACAAGTTTTTGGTGATTTGTGTGTTTTAAAAAATATTACTGTACAGCTTACCGAAAAACGAATTGCTGTTATAGGTGCGAATGGTTCTGGAAAAAGTACATTTGTTCGTCTTATTAATGGACTCCAATTACCATCTCACGGTTTTGTAAGCGTTGATGGGCTTGATACCAAGCGCGATGCAAAAGCAGTAAAGCGTAAAGTTGGATTTGTATTTCAGAATCCCGATAATCAGATTGTTTTACCATTAGTTGAAGAGGACTTATCATTTGGTCTCAAAAATTTAAAGCTTAGTAAAGATGAAATTAAGGAGCGTGTAGATGAAATTTTACAGCGCTATGAACTTCAAGACTTCAGAAATCACGCTGTCCATTTATTAAGTGGTGGGCAAAAACAACTCGTTGCTATTTCCGGTGTAGTTGCAATGAAACCAGACTACATTATTTTTGATGAGCCGACGACATTACTTGATTTGCGAAATAAGCATCGCGTTACGCAAGTGATAGAAGAATTACCACAAACGGCAATAGTTGTATCGCATGATTTGGAGTTTTTGAAAAAGTTTGATAGAGTGCTGGTTTTTGATAAGGGGGAGATAGCAATTGATGATGTACCTTTTGTTGCTATCAAGGAGTATATAAGAAGAATGTCATGATCGGTTTATATATTCCAAGGGATACGTTTATTCATAGGTTAAGTCCTGGAGTTAAGTTATTATTTCTTGCGGCGTGTGGAACTTTTATAATAATGGTTTCTTCCATAGCGCTTCTTGGGTTATTTTTGTTGTTGGTCATCTTATTCTATAGAGTCGCCAAGCTCCCTCTCAAAACTGCGATGAAGCAATTTAAATCGATGGGATTGCTTTTAGTTCTTCTATTTGTATTTCAAACTATTTTTAGCGGTTGGCTTACGGGGGTTGAGGTCATATTACGTCTTGTTATCCTCTTTTCTTTATCATCACTTGTTTCATTCACAACAAAAGTTTCAGATATGGTGGATGCAATTGAAGTCGGGCTTCAGCCTTTTTGCTGTTTTGGTATAAATCCATCAAAAGTGAGTATGGTTATCTCTATGGCGATCAGGTTTATTCCTCTTTTGAGTGAAAAGTTTAATGAGGTACATGAAGCACAGCAAGCACGGGGACTTAATACTAACATTGTCGCTCTTGCGATACCTTTAATTATACGAACCATAAGAATGGCTTCAGAAGTGGCTGAAGCATTGGAAGCGCGTTCTTATGATGCTGATACCATTGATACAGCATCTCATAATAATCAAAGTTTTTTATAGTGAAAGAAGAATCAAATGAATACAAAAGATTTAGTTTATATTGCTTTATTTGCCGCTATTTATGCTATTTTGGGACTTTTCCCTTCTATTTATCTTCCTTTTCTTCTAGGGGTACCTATTACAGCTCAATCGATGGGACCGATGCTAGCAGGGTCTATTCTTGGGGCAAAAAGGGGTGCTTTAGCGTCACTCCTTTTTCTTATTCTTGTTGCGATTGGATTACCTCTGTTACCTGGTGGTCGCGGTGGGATCAGTGTCTTTTCAGGGATTGCAAGTGGTTACTTAATAGGTTTTCCATTTGCTGCATTTTTTATTGGTTTAATGGTAGAATTGTTTTGGAAGCGGTTAAATTTTATAACATTATTTGTGATAAATACTGTTGGTGGCATTGGGATAGTTTATTCTTTTGGTGTTCCATGGACAGCGTATATGACCAAAGTCTCTTTACTGAAGGTTTTAATGGCTTCATCAGGTTTTTTGATAGGCGATTGTTTAAAAGTGTTGATTGCATCCTTTGTTGCACTCGCGATTAAAAGATCTGTTCCTCTCATTCATTCAAAGCATAATAAGAACAAGCTAAAATAAATGTATTATTTTGTTATGCTGTTATTATATGATATTCATGCATCACAATAAGTTTACTGAATTTAACCATAGTAATCTATAATGTAATTAAACATTGTAGAATCTAATGTGATTTATATAAGTGATATTATTAAAATAAATTATTATAGTATTTTTCTCTATATCTAAGGCATTTAAAGTGTACTTTTATAAATCTGATACTTTTTATTAATTATACAACTTATTAATTATAAAACAATAACAAAAGTTTTTTCATAGTGAAGGAATAATTCAGTGAATACAAAAGATTTAGTTTATATTGCTTTATTTGCCGCTATTTACGCTGTTTTGAGTCTTTTTCCTCCTATTTATTTTCCTTTTTTGCTGGGTGTCCCTATTACAGCTCAGTCTATGGCTCCGATGTTAGCAGGCTCTATACTTGGAGCGAAAAGGGGAGCTTTAGCATCACTTCTTTTCCTTGTTCTTATTGCGATTGGGTTACCTCTATTGCCTGGTGGTCGTGGTGGAATTAGTGTTTTTTCAGGAGTTACGAGTGGTTATCTGATTAGTTTTCCATTTGCTGCATTTTTTATTGGTTTTATGGTAGAATTGTTTTGGCAGCGGTTAAATTTTATAATATTATTTGTGATAAATACTGTGGGCGGCATTGGGATAGTTTATTCTTTTGGAATACCATGGGTAGCTTATATGACTCAGGTTCCTTTGCTGACGGTTTTAATAAGTTCATTAGGTTTTTTGGCTGGTGGTTTCTTGAAAGTGCTGATTGCATCCTTTGTAGCGTTGACCATTAAAAAAATCGCTCCTCTCATTCATTCTTAAAAAGGGGTAGTTCTGTACTGAAGAACAATTTTTGCCAAATGTATGTGGATTAAAAAGCACCACGGAATACCATTCTGTTTTATTTACTTTTTATTGGTATTTTTATCTGTATAGCTCTCAAAGGTAGCCATACGAAAGTTGAATATTTCGGCACCAAAATTTATTTTTTGCTTTCAGGAGCAGACCCCTAAATAGTCAATTAATATCATTTTATTCAACATGCTTGTAAGTTTTATTCGATTTGCATATTATATGCATAACGCCTTAGGATTATTTATTATTTTTTATATTTTCAGTTAATTAATCACTAATTTTTAAAGTATTAAATTATATTAATTGTACAAAAACATTGATAATTCAGTGTTCATTTAAAACTCTTGATGTACATAATACCCTTATAAATGTGTTAATATAAGGTATAAAAATAAGATTTGCATGGGATGAAGCTAAAACAAAAAATAATCTTAGAAAGCACCGTGTAAGTTTTGAAATGGCTGCATGTGTTTTTTCGGACTCATTCTCCATAGCTAAACAAGATCGTATTGAAAACGGAGAGTATGGTTAGCAAGCTTTAGGGCTCATGGATGGTTTTTTTATTATTATTCGTAGCGCATACTGTCTATGACGATAAAGATGGCATAGAGGGAATCCGTATTATTTCAGCACGGCGAGCCAACTTGAAAGAAAGGAAACGTTATAAAGAAGAAAGTTCGTTATGAAATTGAGGTAGGTAACTTATCACCTTTGACAGATAAACAGAGAGTTGAAGTTGATAAACTGGCTGTAATGCCGGACAGTACAATTGATCATAGAGAGATTTCGTCACTCAATGATGTGTTCTGGAAAAACGCCGTTCTCAATCCGTTCTATAAACCAACGAAAACTGTTGCTAACTGTGCGTGTGGATTCAGACATGCTAGCGTGGCTTAAAAGTCAAGGAAAAGCAAAATAAACCTCATTAGCAGAATTTTTTAGACACTAATTCCTCTAACTGTTGGCAAATTTTAAGCCTATTTTACTCTGCCTGCACGGTCATCTCAAGATTGTTGTAGTTGAAGGTGTGATGGAAGATATTACCCTTGATGGGCATAAAGTTGGAAGGAAAT
>NZ_JBHIMQ010000010.1:0-77155 GCF_042194225.1 Bartonella sp. MR110HLJHH
GGTGTAAATGATGTAGCTGGCAAGACAACGATCAGTTTCCATGGACCAGCGGCTAATGTTTTGGCGGCATCCGGTCTGTTAGGTTATGTGAGTGATGGCAAACAAACCACTGTTGGCTTTGATGGGAATAGATATGACTTTGTAAGCCGATGGATTGGCGGTAATGGCTATACTTATGAGACAATACCTGCCGGCAGTAACTGGTGGACAGAATGGTGGAGAGTGACCATGAATCCCATAAGCTCCCATACCTGTCTTGGAGATGCGAGTGATAAGTGTACATGGCGTTATGGTTTATCTCATCGTGAACAAGTTCCTTCAAGTAAATCATGGAGTAAAAAATGAAACAAACCTTAAAATTATTAAGTGCGATAACTCTATTGAGTATAGCTGGATGTCAGTTTAATAAGCCTCCTTCAGGATACTTGACTGCTTGGGAGAAGCCAGGAGCAGATTTTACTGAAATAGGAAAAGCATTATTAGAATGTGGTATGCCAACGCCTTATGATGTATTTCCAGAAAATAGAAAGCAGAGCATCAATGCAAAAGCAACAACTTATGCTTGCATGATTCAATCAGGATTCCGCTATAAAGATGAAGAAGTAGCAAGAGCGGGTGGCCCATGTTATACTTTTAGAGCCGAAAACTTGCCCATTTGTCGTCCAGGTGCTGTGATCCCGAGGCCCAGTGTCAAGAAGCGCTTAAACAGCCCTTTTTGTAAAAAATATAAAAATGCACCTGAATGCAAACCTTAAGTCTTTCTTGTGATGATCAACAATTAGCCATCCTTGCCTTCGCTTGGAATGGCGCGATTGTTTCCTCAAGCAACCATTTCAATATTGTTCACCGTTGTTTTAAGTAGCGATGACAGAAAATATCAACAAGCTTCCGAGCTGTTTTATAGTAAATAAATCCATTGAAAGAGGGAAAAAATGAAGAAAATCTTAAAACTATTGAGTTGCATAGCTCTCTTAAATACAGCTGGATGTGTTAACCAACCTCCTCCATCAACTTTAGCATTATGGGAAAAACCAGGTGTCGATAAAGCGATGATCCAACAATCCTTATCAAAATGTGGTTGGAAACCAGTCTATGCTTCTTCTAGTGATATGAATTCGTATGCAAATGAATTTGCCTCAGTTTATGAGTGCATGAAAAAAGCAGGTTTCCGGTATAAATTGCAAGATTCAAAAGGGATCTATTTTACACAACCTCCAAAAAGTGGCTCATTCCTAAGCAATTTAATGATAGCTGGATATCAGCAATTTATGGACAATGATACCTTTGGTGTGACCAACAAAACGAAACAGGAAGGCGCTTTACTAACGCATTTTGAGGATGAAAGAAAACGTCAGCAAAAGCAAAAAGCTTTACAAAAGCGATCACCAAAGCGTCCTCCCCATCGTTAAAAAGGTCGTTGGATAAAATCACGAATGAAGTAGAGGATCAAAGCTGTTTCCTTCTTTATCCACGCAACGGGCACTTTTAATTTGGTGGTTAAGATAGTCGACAATAAGGCAGGGTGAGGTTTCATTACGGGGGATGCGTATTTTGAAGCCAAAGTCGTGGGGCAATCCACAGGATACGTTAAGCGGTTTGAACGAGGCTGGCGCATCTGGCAGTATGGCAGTGGGCTTTAAGAAAGCAGAAGCTTCTTCTCAAGCTTTCACCGCGATGAGCACAACAATAGAAGCAGGACGCGCTGTCAACATGCAAGCCCACAAAGGCAGCATCCATGGTGTTGGAGCCGATATTATCGCTGGTACCGCGCCGGCAGAAAAAAACAGCCTGACCACAGGAAGCATTAGCACCAGTGACATCAGCAACAGTGCGCATGCTCAAGCCAGCAGCGATGGGATCAGCATTGCTGCGGGTGGTCCAATGTATCAGGGCAAATATGGTGTCGGGAAAAACATTGCCAAAAATGTCTTAGATCATTCAAAAGCTAAAGATTCAGAGGAAGGATACACCAAATCTGCCATTAGCGATGGCACCATCGTCATTACTGATGAAGCAGGGCAGAAGGCATTGACAGGACAAGACGTGGAACAAGCAATCGCCTCCCTTAATCGAGATACTGCCACTGCCCATAAGGGTGTACAACAACTCGATGTAGGCAAGCTGGAACAAATCGTCCATGAAAACCGTGAAATGGTAACGCAACTCTTAGAAGAGGGGTTTAAATACAGCGATGACTCCTATAAAACCATGTTTATCAAAGAGCATCCCATCGCCGTGGTCGACCGTGATGAAAAGGGTAATATACTCTATGAAATAGATGAAAATGGGGTACCTATAAGAGATGCTCGTGGACAAAATATCCCTAAGTTTCATTATTTAACGGATGAAGAAAAGCAGCATTTGCAAGCCGGCTCTGATGGCAAGGTGCATGTGTCCCTCAATGGCATTTTTACACCACCCTATGAGGCGGCTGTTTATGCAGAGCAACATGCGGAGAATAAAAATGTACCGCTTTATTTTGTTGTGTTTCCCCAAGCCGATTCTGCTATCTCAGAACTCTTGGTAGCAGGTTATCAGAAGTTTATGGAAAATAACTTTTGGGGTTTGACCAATTCCACACAAGAAGCAAAAGATATAATGTCTCGCTATGGTAACACAGGATTGCATTTTGATGCCCATAGTCGTGGCAGTTTGACAGGCTTTAATATGATGAATTCTTTCAAACAAGAAGGTGTAAATGATGTAGCTGGCAATACAACGATCAGTTTCCATGGACCAGCGGCTAATGTTTTGGCGGCATCCGGTTTGTTAGGTTATGTGAGTGGTGGCAAACAAACCACTATTGGTTTTGATGGGAATAGATATGACTTTGTAAGCCGATGGATTGGCGGTAATGGCTATACCTACGAGACAATACCTGCTGGCAGTAACGTTTGGACAGAATGGTGGAGAGTGATCATGAATCCCATAAGTTCCCATACTTGCCTTGGAGATGTGGGTTATAAATGCCAAAAGTTTTACGGCTCATCTCATCGTGAACAATTTCCTTTAAGTAAATCAAGGAGTAAAAAATGAAACACATTTTAAAGTTATTAAGTGGAATAGTTTTGGTGAGTGTAACTGGATGTAATATCGATAAACCTCCTCTAGGAGAGATAGCTACGTGGGAGAAAAATGGTGTTACTGATTTTACTGAGGTAGGAAAAGCCTTATTAGAATGTGGAATGCCAACCCCTTATGATACTGATCCAGAAAGCAGAAAGCTCAGCTACAATGCAATAGCAACCATAGAAGCTTGTATGATTCAATCAGGTTTTCGTGATAAAGTGGGAGGGGGAACTTGGTGTGTAAATCATAAAGCCGAGGATCTTCCGATTTGTCGTCCAGGTGCTGTCATACCACAGCGCAGTGTCAAGAAGCGCTTAAACAGCCCGTTTTGTAAAAAATATAAAAATAGTCGCAAATGCCAGCCTTAAGTCTTGCTGTTTGTGATGATCAACAATCCGCCATCCTTGCCTTGGCTTGAAATGGCGGGATTGTTTCCTCACGCACATTATTTAACGGATGAAGAAAAGCAGCATTTACAAGAAGGTGCTGATGGCAAGGTGCATGTGTCCCTCAATGGCATTTTTACACCACCCTATGAGGCGGCTGTTTATGCAGAGCAACATGCGGAGAATAAAAATGTACCGCTTTATTTTGTTGTGTTTCCCCAAGCGGATTCTGCTATTTCAGAACTTCTGGTAGCAGGCTATCAGAAGTTTATGGAAAATAATTTTTGGGGTTTGACCAATTCAACACAAGAAGCAAAAGATTTGGTGTATAGCCATGGTATTACAGGGTTAGAACTTTATGGCCATAGCCGTGGTACCATGATATTGGGGAATATGCTGTATTCTTTCAAACAAGAAGGTGTGCACGGTATAGCCGACAATACGAATATCAATTTCTATGGAGCAGCCTTTAATGCTTTAGTTGCATCCGGTCTGTTAGGTTATGTGAGTGATGGCAAACAAACTACCATTGGCTTTGATGGGAATAGATATGACTTTGTAAGCAGAGTGATTGGCGGCAATGGCTATACCTACGAGACAATACCTGCTGGCAGTAACTGGTGGAGAGAATGGTGGAGAGTGACCATGAATCCCATAAGTTCCCATACCTGTCTTGGAGATGCGGGGCGTATGTGCAACATGCTTTACGGCTCATCTCATCGTGAACAAGTTCCTTCAAGTAAATCATGGAGTAAAAAATGAAACAAATCTTAAAATTATTAAGTGCGATAACTCTATTGAGTATAGCTGGGTGCCAGTTTAATAAAACTCCCATATCTTCTATAGGGGCATGGGAGAAGCCAGGAGCAGATTTTACGGAGATAGGAAAAGCCTTGTTAGAATGCGGTATGCCAACCCCTTATGATAAGGATCCAGAAAGTAGAAAGCTCAGTAATAATGCAAATGCAACCATTGATGCTTGCATGCTCCAAGCGGGATTTCGCTATAAATATGATGTGGGGGGAGGCTGGTGTGGAAATCATAAAGCTGAAAACTTGCCCATTTGTCGTCCAGGTGCTGTCGTTCCACAGCGAAGTGTCAAGAAGCGCTTAAACAGCCCGTTTTGTAAAAAGTATAAAAATAGTCGCAAATGTCAACCTTAAGTGATGGAAACAATGCGCCATCCTTGCCTTCGCTTTGAATGGCGCGATTGTTTCCTCACTTTCATTATTTAACGGATGAAGAAAAGCAGCATTTACAAGTTGGTTCTGATGGCAAGGTGCATGTCTCCTTTAATGGCATTTTTACTCCACCAGAGGAAGCCGCTGTTTATGCTGAGCAACATGCGGAGAATAAAAATGTACCGCTTTATTTTGTTGTGTTCCCCCAAGCGGATTCTGCCATATCAGAACTTCTGGTAGCAGGCTACCAGAAGTTTATGGAAAATAACTTTTGGGGATTGACCAATTCCACACAAAAAGCAAAAGATTTGGTGTATAGCCATGGTATTACAGGGTTAGAACTTTATGGCCATAGCCGCGGTACCATGACATTGGGAAATATGCTGTATTCTTTCAAACAAGAAGGTGTAAATGATGTAGCTGGCAATACAACGATTAATTTCTTTGGACCAGCTTATAATACTCAAAACATGGCAGATATATTATATATCTTAAGTGATGGAAAGCAGGATTATGTAAACTTGGAAAATCATAAAAATGACTTTGTGGGTACAAAGATTGGCAAAAATCCTTACACTTTTGAGCAAATACCTCCTGGAAGTGGTCCCTGGAAAGAGAGAGGACAAATATTTAAGGGCTACCCCAGTGTCCATGCTTGTTATGGTCATGCAGGTTATGCGTGTACATCGCGCTATGGTTTACCTAATCGTACGCCAATTTATTCAAAATATTCAGGGAGGAAAAAATGAAACAAATCTTGAAATTATTAAGTGGTCTCATTCTGTTAAATATTGCTGGATGTAACATTGATAAGCCTGCTCCAGGGTACTTGAGTATGTGGGAGAAAAATAGTGTTACTGATTTTACTGAGGTAGGAAAAGCTTTGTTAGAATGTGGTATGCCAACGCCTTATGATGTTGATCCAGAAAGTGAAAATATAAGCATTAATGCTAAAGCAACAATTCATGCTTGCATGCTCCAAGCAGGATTCCGTTATAAAGATAAGTTGGGAGGTAATTGGTGTTATACTTTTAGAGCCGAAAACCTTCCCATTTGTCGTCCAGGTGCTGTCATACCACAGCGCAGTGTCAAGAAGCGCTTGAACAGCCCGTTTTGTAAAAAGCATCCAGAACAACCTGAATGCAAGCCTTAAGTCTTTCTTGTAATGACCAACAATGCGCCATCCTTGCCTTTGCTTGGAATGGCGCGATTGTTTTCTCAATCTAACATCTCAATATTGTATGTAAAGCAATATGGCGTAGAATGTACTTAGTAATCCTATAACCAGGTTGCGATACAGGACGGTTTTTGTTACCATCCAAGTTGATGAGCTTGATAAAGCCTTGTCCATCCTTACGTGACAAGTTTTTTTTATGCCGCGTCACTTTGACGTTGCTGTTTCGCTTGCTCAATGACATTCAAAAGATCCGATTGTAACCAACGCGATAAAAAACCAAATTTTAAAGGTTTTGGGAGAGAGCCATTAGTAACATGACGGCGGAATGTTGAGACACTCATATGAAGCAGTTTTGCACTTTCACGGTCTGTTAAAAGAATATCATTTTTTGTCATAATAAAATCCTTTCACTATAAAAAAATGGCAACAAATCATAACTATTTATTAACCACATTTTGGTTCATTTTTGAAGGTATTTTATTTATAGAAAACAATATTTTATCATACAATTTCTTATGTGATAAATTATGAATCTTATTGAGAAAGAATGAGAGATAAGAGAGCTAAAGTTATCCACAGATAAGGGGGTTATGCACCCCATATCTTAAGATTGACCGGTGACATAAGCCGCCCATTTATCCATATAGACACGACGCTGTTCTAGATAGTCGGTACGACGATAGGCACGCTCTACTTTACCGCCGACCGTATGACTTAGAATGGTTTCAGCGACCTCATAGGGGGCATCGGTTGTTTCAGCGAGCCAATTGCGTAAACTAGAACGAAAACCATGGGGGCAGGCTTCAATTTTATTTTTTCTCATATACGCAGCCATCATCGTATGTGAAAGAGGACCACGACCGGTAAGTGAAAAGATGAAATCACTTTTAGAGATACAGCGGGCTTGTTCAATTACTTTTATTGCTTCTGTTGATAGAGGCACGCGAAATTCTGTTGTCGCATCACGCTTTCCTTTCATATTCTCAGCGGGGATTGTCTAGATATCATCTTCAATCTGATCTTTATGAATATGACGCAAAGGATTGCTACGAACCCCTGTAAGGATAAGCAGACGCAAAGCTAAATGTTTTATAGTTGTTGTTTTGCAGAGAAATTGGTAAAAAGCCGGCACATCTCTCCAATCCATGGCTGGTAAGCTTTGTTTTTTATGACGTTGTTTGCCTAAGAGAGCTTTTGCTTTTTCTACTGCTTGTAAATCAACATCTAACCCTAATGCAGCCGCATGTTTGAGACAAAGATTAAGACGCATTAGTGCTGTTCGAGCAGTTCCAGCTTTTGTATGCCAAATGGGAGAAAGCGTATCGCGTATCTCTGTTTGTGTAATCTCTGAAACGGGGAGGCAACCTAATTTAGGGAGAATGTAAAGCCGCAAAGGTGAAAACCAATCACTAGCCTTACCATCATTTTTTAATTCAGCTTTACGGCTTTCAAAAGCATCTAGAGCAATATCTTTTAAATAATGGAGATTGCGCATTGCCTCACGCTTTTGTTTGTTGCGTTCTTTAATGGGGTCACGCCCCTCACGTAAAACAGCCCGCCACCCAGTTGCCAATTCACGGGCTTGTTTTAAAGAAACATCTCGCAAGGCACCCAAGCCCATTTCGCGGCGCCGACCATGAATGGTATAACGATAAAGCCATTGAGCACCTCCATCTTTACGTTTGTGAAGAAGCAAGCCGGCACCATCATTATATTTTTCAGCTCCCAATGTTGCGACAGCCCTTGCATTAAGACGATTCATAAGAACCATTTTTACTCCTTTCTTGTACAATTTTTACCCACACATCAACCCCGCTTGTGATGTGCAAGTAAGTGGTTTTGATTGATTCAAGATAAACAGATTTGAAATGAGAGAATCCTACGTTATTCGGGGGTCTAATTCAATATGAATAGAGCTAGATTATCATTATAAATCAATATCTTGTATCGGTCAAAAAAATACTTTTTGTTGTTTCAATATAAAAAAGATTTGAAATGAGAGAAGCTTACAGTATTTGAGATCTCTCACTCAAGTGATGAAATGATAAATTATTATAAATCAATATGTTATCTTATAAATCTGTATTTATATTTGAAAATTGAAAACTAAAATATAAAGATATAAAAATAATATTATAGTAAAAGGTATTTTTTTTCTCTATCCATTATGCTCAACAACCCATGTGAGGGAAGGGGGATAATTTCTTATAATTTTAGCGCTTCGAATCTATGCAATATTTTGCAATGAAATTGTTCCTTTATTGAAACTTCAAAAAGAAGATTAAAGAGTATCTATACAATGATGAAAAAAGAAGGGGAAAACGGAAAATTATTGATAACTGAAGAAAATAATAATATTTTTCTTCAAAAGGTGTTGACCAAATGAAAAGTCAACCGTATGTTCCCTTCACTTTCTGCAAATTAGATAGTCTACAAACTAGATAGCTTGTGTGAGAGCGCGTAGCTCAGCTGGTAGAGCAACTGACTTTTAATCAGTAGGTCCAGGGTTCGAATCCCTGCGCGCTCACCAACTTTAAATAATATCAATAGACTATACAAAAATTTAAGAATCTTTCTCGTTTTGATTCTTTTTGAAGTTTTTTATTGATTCTATAATCAGTCATTTTCTATCAGATGTTTTGGAATAGAGCGATGCTATGCTGTCTCCTGTCCAAAAATAAAGAGCTTTAAGCTTACGATACGGTTGTACCTGCGTTGGCAGCAAATGTGGTTGCTCCTTTTCTCAATCCATAGATTGATTTTTTAATACCTACTGCATTACATGATTCGCAAAACAAGTTGCTAAAATCACCACTTATTCACAGTTTATATTATGAAATAACTTTTCTATAAGATGTTGATTTGTTTAATTTTCATTCTTTTAAACATCTACTATAGTACATTTATTTCTTACAAAAATCATAAAAAGGTTAACAATGTGTTAATTTTTTGATAAAAGGAGCCAATTCAAGGGTGGTATATGCGCGAGGGAAATCATTTAAAAACGTAAATTCTTCCGTCGCATATAAAAAGCGTGACAGCGTGACGTGGTTTTTACAGTAGTACTTAACAGAAATAAGTGGACTGAATAGATGCCTTCAAATAGAAAAAAGAAATTTACTTTTATTATTAAACCATCACTTCAATTGTTTTCTATGATCGTCATTTCTCAGTCACTGGTATCTTGTTGCGCAAGCCAAACTATGAATTTTTCAATAAAAGATTCCTATCATAATAAACCAATTGACGTAAACACTTCTGTACTACCTCAACAAGTATCCAATAAGAAGAATCAATCGGAAGAAAAAAAGCGTGGACGAGTTGTTGTTGGTAAACCTTATCAAATAAAAGGAAAGTGGTATTATCCTCAAAATGATCCAACTTATAAACGTGTTGGCGAAGCATCATGGTATGGTTCAGATTTTCATGGGCGTTTAACTGCCAACGGTGAAATTTATGACATGAATCTTTTGACTGCTGCTCATCCTACAATGCCTTTACCTAGCTATGCTCGTGTTACTAATTTGAAAAATGGATCTTCAATCATTGTTAGAGTGAATGATCGCGGACCTTTTATGAAAGACAGAATCATTGATTTATCAAGGCAAGCTGCGGCAATACTGGGGTATGTAGATAGGGGGGTTGCAGATGTTAAGGTAGAATATATTGCTGAAGCACCCGTTGGCTATTATGATGGTGCATATTTAATGGCCTCTTATACTCCTGGAAATGCTGCCTCGTATTCATTAGCGTCAGAAAATGTTTCGAAAAAAAGAGAAACTGTTTTGTTAAAAGACAAGCGCAATACAGGAAACAAAGAAGGATTAGCTAAAGCAGCTGCTGTTGAACAGGAACAACGTAATAAAACTGTTGCAGTTAAATTGCCAGAAATTGGTCCTATCATGGTTGATAAGCCGATGCCATTCGATCAAGTTGCTTCTATAAATAAGCTAAACAAAAAAACAAAGGTCAATTGGCTACAACTGTTTTAAGAAAATATGCGTTGATTTTTTATCTATATAATTCTCTAGTAAAAAAGATAAGAACTTACGGATTTAGTGGAAGGTTTTCATCTTAAAGCGCGTTGTCCTTTTAAAAAAGCGTGGTTGGGTGCTATTATAAATTCAATACGTTCTTTCCGCTCCATTACTGGTCTATTCGTCGTTTTATGATATTTCTTGCTTTAATAAAGCGCGTACTTTTCTTGCTGTAATAGCTTTTGCTAGACGAGGGGAGATTATTGTATCAGTCTGTTTGTGTAATCTCCAAAGCAACTATACAATCAATTTGATAGGAATAAAAAGCTTGAAAAATATTTTCTTTTGATTCGGTTTTGCAGCTTTCCAAAAAGCATCCACGGTAATATCTTATGAAGAGATTATGCATTACTTCATGCTTTTGTTTATCATGTTCTTTAATGGAGTAAGTCCCCTCACGAGAAACAGAGCGTCTCAAACAAAATACACATACATTGCCAATTCACGTACTTATTTAAAAGGGAAATATTTCAACACGTTACAAGCCTATTTTACGATAGCGCCTATGAATGGTATGATTGGTAACGCCTTTAGACATCACTATCTTTACACTTATGAAGATATAAACCGACACCATCGTACACTTTGTAAACCTCCAATGTTTTGTGCGATAATTTTTAACACTTGAGAGGTTGATAAGAGGTATTTTTATTCTCTTTTTTAATAATTTTTATCCATATACGAACTTTACTTATGACGCGTAAGTAAGCGAATTTTATTAAATTCAATATGAAAAGAAATATAACGAAGAAATCTTACAGCATTTTTAATAATATATAAGTTAAAATATTATAATTTTTATAATAAACAATGTACTATAAATATAAAACAAAAAACTTAAAAATATTTTTGTCTTTGTATACTTTAAAATATTAAACTAAACCTATGTAGAAGATAAAAAGTTCATCATATTACTTTTGATAAAGTTGAATAAAAATAAAGTCTTTTCTTGAGTTGTCAATAATTCCTCAATTTGCGGAAATAAAAAAGTTTTTTCCTATATAAGATTCTTTATGTTGATCTTTGGGATGGGAGGAGAAGCTATGTATACAACATTAAGGATCTTATTGACTTTATGGGGGATATTGGCATTTGACACGTGGGGGAGAGCAGAAGGTTTTCAAATTTCTGCATCACAATTGTTGTTACTCGATGATGATACAGGGACAATACTTTATGAAAAACAAAGTGATATTCCTTTTTTTCCTGCTTCATTAGCAAAATTGATGACAGTGGAAGTCGTATTTCATCACTTAAAGGAGGGAATGTTAAAGAGTACGCAGAAATTCAAGGTCAGTGAAAATGCTTGGCGTAAAGGTGGAGCACCTTCCGGTACAACCACTATGTTTGCAAAGATAAAGACAGAAATCAGTGTTTCTGATCTTTTACGTGGTTTAATTATTATGAATGGAAATGATGCTGCTATTATTCTTGCTGAAGGAATATCTGGACATGAGGCTCATTTTGCAAAACTGATGAATCAGCGCGCGAAAATAGTCGGATTATCTCAGAGTCATTTTGTTAACGCAACAGGGCTACCCGAAGATGGACAATTTGTAACCGTGCGTGATATGATTATATTAGCACGTCATATTGTTCAGGAATATCCGGATTATTATGCACTTTATCGTGAGCCTCATTTTACGTGGAATAATATTTTTCAACGTAATAAAAACCCTCTTATTTCTAAGGAAATTGGTGTAGAAGGATTTGGTTTTGGCTACAGTGAAAAAGAAGGTTTTTCAATGGTTGCCACCATTTCTAAAAATCATCGACGTCTTTTTTTAGCAATCAATGGTTTGCAAGATGGTAAAAAATATACAAAAGAAATAGAACGCATTCTTCAATGGGGAATGACAGCATTTGATCTCAAAACGATTTTCATAAAAGAAGAAACGGTTGGTCGTGCTTCTGTTTATGGTGGTACGCAAAATTTTGTTCCACTCATTGTTAAAAAACCAATAAGTTTTATGCTTTCGAATGAAAAAAAAGTAAATGTTAAAGCAAAAATTAAATATCATGGTCCATTGAAAGCTCCTATCGTTTCTGGACAATCAGTTGGCGTTATTCAAATTTTAGAAGATAAAAAGGTTCTTCTGGAAAAACCAGTTTTTGCCGGAATGAATGTTCAGGAAGGAAGTTTCTTTGCAAAAGTAAAAAATGCATTCTATGAAATAACAATTGGATGGTTACGGAAATATTTGTAGTTACGTGCTAATAAGGTTAAGGTCATACGTGTCAGGTTATTTTATTACATTCGAAGGAGGGGACGGGGTAGGAAAAACGGTGCAGATTTCTTTACTTGCTGAGTCTCTCTCACACCAAGGTTATGATGTTGTCACAACACGAGAACCAGGGGGAACGCTAGGAGCAGAAGCAATCCGGCATATTTTATTGTCAGGGCAGGCGCAACATTATGGACCGTTGATTGAAGCTGTTTTGTTTACAGCCGCACGTGTCGACCATGTTACCGAGGTTATCGCGCCTTCTTTGCAAAAAGGTAAAATCGTTTTATGTGACCGCTTTATTGATTCTACACGCGTTTATCAAGGACTCAATGATACAGTCAGTTCTTCTCTTCTTGCTGTTTTAGAGTGTATTGCACTCAATGGTATCTTGCCCCATTTAACATTTTTATTAGATATGCCAGCAATGTGTGGTATGAAACGTGCAAATTTACGAAGAAAAGAAACAGAAGAAATTGATTATTTTGAAAAAGATCAGTTGGAAATTCAAGAACAAAGGCGTCAAGCTTTTCTTCAATTGGCCAAACAGGAACCCCATAGATTTCGAGTCATTGATGCTACTGGCTCAGTGGAAGCGGTTGCACATCAAATAAAAAATATTTGTCATCAGGTATTGTTGGATAAGCTTTCATGAGTAATGTAAATATCTTACGCCAATATGATGATATTGATACAATTTTATCACCATCCCAGAATGATGTTGTCTTTGGTCATGAGGATGTTCGTCATTTTTTGACACAAATGCTTAAAGAAGAGCGTTTGCATCATGCATTGTTATTTGAAGGAGAATATGGGATTGGAAAAGCTACTTTAGCCTTTCATCTTGCTTGGAACATTTTAAGTTCTCAACAGGAGGCTTTCTTGAAACCCGATCCTTATTCTACTCCATGGCGCCAAATTACACAAGGAAGTCACCCTGGTCTTTTGTATATTTCACGTCGATTTGATGTAAAAACGCAAAAGTTTAAAACAGGAATACTCGTTGATGATGTCCGTGATATTATGCATTTTTTAAGCCGAACATCGCAAGATAATGGATGGCGTATTGTTATTATTGATTCTGCAGATGATATGAATAGAAATGCAGCAAATGCAATTCTCAAAATACTTGAAGAACCACCTTCAAAAACGTTATTTGTTATTATCGCGCATTCTTCAGGAAAATTGCTTCCAACAATCCACTCACGGTGTCAAAAAATTTCTTTTCGTCCGTTGAATAACGATGAAATGAAAAAAGTTATTATACATATTTTTGCCAATCAGAACTTACCTGATGAGAAAACAATTGAAATAATTATTAAAAAATCTAAAGGAAGTCCTCGAAAAGCTGCTTTACTTATCTGCCATGACGGTCTTGAAATTATTAAAACAATTGATGCTCTCTTAGAGAAACCTGTTTGTAACGCAACGATTGTACATACTCTTGCACAAACATTTTCATCTGTTTCTTCTACATTCCAATTTCAACAATTTTGTGATGAAATTCTTAATAAAATTCAAAAAAAAGCTATCATGCTCGTTGAAAAGGGTGACTTATTTCTCTCAAAAAAATATGCGGAAAAATGGCAAGAGATTCATCAAGAAATAGAGGAAATACAACTGTTTAATCTCGATAAAAAGCAGTTTGTTATTAACTTACTTTTTAAAGTTCATAAGATCATTCATGAGGATTAGTTTTTCCGTGACAATACGATGAACAGACGTTATGTCATTATATCTTTATATCTTTTATTTATAGCGTTTTACAACGAGTATGACATGCGTGACACATATTACATAACAACTCCCATTTTTTATCCTAATGGTGCCCCACATATTGGACATGCCTATAGTGCAATTGCAAGCGATGTCTTAGCCCGCTTTCAACGATTAAACGGAAAAAATGTATTTTTTCTTTCTGGTACAGATGAGCATGGTCTAAAGATGCAACAAACCGCAGCAGCATTAGGTATGACACCTCAGCAACTTGCAGATCGTAATAGTGCTGTGTTTCAAAAAATGCTTGCAGTATTAAATTGTTCTAACGATGATTTTATTCGTACGACAGAAGAACGCCATTACCAAGCTTGTCAAGAAATTTGGAAAAAGATGGAAGCAAATGGCGATATTTATCTCGGTCGTTATACGGGGTGGTATTCGGTTCGCCAAGAAGCCTATTATGAAGAAAAAGATACGGAAATTGGACCAGACAACATCCGCCGTGAGAAAGAATTAGGCTCTCCAGTTGAATGGAATGAAGAAGAAAGTTATTTTTTTAGACTTTCTCATTATGAAAAGGCTCTTCTTGAATATTATGAAAAACATCCTGATTTTATTGCTCCACTTGAGCGGCGTAATGAAATTATAAGTTTTATAAAATCAGGTTTAAAAGATATCTCTATTTCACGCGCAAGTTTTAACTGGGGCATTGCTGTTCCTGAGAATCCAAAGCATGTGATGTATGTCTGGGTTGATGCGCTTACAAATTATCTATCAGCAATTGGTTTTTTCAATGAAAATTCAAAAAAACGTGATTTTTGGCCTGCAAATACGCATATTATTGGTAAGGATATTATTCGTTTTCATGCAGTTTATTGGCCGGCATTTTTAATGTCTGCTGGAATTGAATTGCCTAAAAATATTTTTGCACATGGTTTTTTACTTAATCGTGGTGCAAAAATGTCAAAATCTATTGGAAATGTCGTTGATCCTTTTGAAATGGTTGATCATTATGGTCTTGATCAGGTCCGTTATTTCCTTCTCCGTGAAGTACCATTCGGACAAGATGGTAGTTATAGCCATGAAAGCCTTGTGAACCGTATTAATGCTGATCTTGCTAATGATCTTGGTAATTTAGCACAGCGCTGTTTGTCTATGATTGCCAAAAATTGTAATGCACAAGTCCCGAGACCAACTTCATTTTTAGCTCAAGATAAACAGCTTTTAGAACAATCTCTTCAAGTACTTGAAACTGTACATCAAGCTATGTCTTCTTATAGTATGCATTTAGCACTTTCAGCTATTTTTTCAATTGTAGCAGATGCCAATCGCTATTTTGCCAACGAACAACCTTGGAGTTTACGTAAAAATGACCAAGAGCGATTTTCTACAGTTCTTTATATCACTGTAGAAATCTTGCGGAGAATAGGAATTATGCTTTTACCTTTCATACCCCAATCAGCAGCGAAACTTCTTGATAGCCTTGCGGTTGCTGAAGATGATCGGTTATTGTATCATATAAGTCACTCAAAAATTCAAGAAGGGCTTGATCTTCCACCACCAGAACCGATTTTTCCTCGTTATATCTTGAAGAAAGAAGATACTTATCATGTTGATTGATACACATTGTCATCTTGATTTTGAAGATTTTTCACAAGATTTGGATAATGTTATCCAACGGGCTTTAGATGCTGACGTTAAACGTATGATAACAATTTCAACCCATGTTCATAAGTTAGATAAGCTGTTAGCCATTGCGCAAAGCTATGATCAAGTCTTTTGTTCTGTTGGAACACACCCCAATCATGCGCATGAAGAACAAAATATTACAGCGGAAGAGCTTATACAGCTCTCGAATCACCCTAAAATTGTTGCGTTTGGGGAAGGGGGGCTTGATTATCATTATGATTATTCTACACCAGAAGAGCAAAAGAAAGTTTTTCAAGAACATATCATTGCTTCTCGAGAAACACAGATTCCTCTTGTTATACATTCACGCAATGCCGATATCGATATGGAGACAATATTACGTGAACAGATAAAAGAAGGAGTTTTCCCCTTTATCCTTCATTGTTATTCGTCTGGAATACAACTTGCTCGTGCTGGAATCGAACTTGGTGGTTATATTTCTTTTTCAGGTATTCTTACTTTTAAAAATGCACTTGAAATCCGTGAAATAGCAAAAATTGTGCCCCATGAGCATTTGTTAGTGGAAACAGATGCTCCATTCTTAGCACCTAGTCCCCATCGGGGAAAAACAAATGAACCATCTTTTGTATGCTATACAGCAGCTGTTTTGGCTGAAACAATTGGCTTAAGCATTGAAGAAACAGCTCAAATAACAACGCGTAACGCTTTTCGTTTATTTAGTAAAATGAAATAAGGCAAAAGATATGTGTGATCAATACCGATTTACAATATTAGGTTGTGGTCCTTCTCCAGGAGTGCCACGACCCAATGGTGATTGGGGAACATGTGATCCGAATAACCCTAAAAATAAACGCTACAGAAGTTCTTTATTAGTTGAACGTATTAAACCTTCAGGAGACAAAACAACAATCGTTATTGATACAGGTCCAGATTTTCGCTCACAAATGATTGATGCGCGTGTAAGCCATCTTGATGCTGCTCTTTACACACATTCTCATGCAGACCATATCCACGGTATTGATGATTTACGCAGCTATGCACTTGCACAAAAATGTTTAATAGATATCTATGCCGACAGATTTACACTAGAGCATCTCAAAAGTGCTTTCGGATATTGTTTTCAAACACCAAAAGCTTCATCTTATTCTCCCATTTTAAAAGAGCATCTTATCAATGAAGATAGCCAATTTATTATTCATGGGCAGGGCGGAGCAATAAGCGTCAATACATATTTACAACACCACGGAAACATTCATTCCTTAGGTTTTCGGATTGGGAATGTTGCCTATTGTACGGATGTTAGTGAATTTCCTGAAAAAACTTTATCCAAATTAATGGATTTGGATGTTCTCATCATTGAAGCTCTTCAATTTAAATCCCATCCGAGTCATTTTTCTGTTGATCAAGCATTACAATGGATAGAATATTTAAAGCCAAAACAAGCAATACTTACACATATGGATAGATCGCTGGATTACAACAAGGTTATAAATTATGTTCCATCCCATGTAAAACCTGCATATCAAGGTCTTACTTTTGAAACAGATACGTAAGCTTATTATGTGCAATATTTTAAGTTAAATAAAATACTTTTAGATTTATCCTTTATTTTATTTCAATTTTGACATATTTAGTGCTTTTTTATGTCAAAAATGAGGCTTTTATGTATAAGAATTTTAAGCGGGGTGTATGTATTGTGGTTTTAGCGGTTTCCTTGACAGCATGTGGAGGGCGTTTAGAAAAAAACATTTCAACGACAACATTACATGACGGATCAATGAGTTGTGCCGATATTCAACGGGAGTTTTTTGCTAATAAACGTCAGATTAATGATACAATTGCAGAGCGTTCTAAAGCAAGAAATAAAAACGTGGCCTTAGCAGCAGCAGGTGTTGTATTTGTACCTGCTTTGTTTTTTATGGATGTAAAATCAAGTGAAAGTAATGAAATTTCAGCTTTAAATAATCGTAATGCTGTTTTGAGTGATCTTGCACGTATGAAACGTTGTAAAATAGTACAGTAATTTTTATTATTTATACGACGTAATTTCATCACAACTATTTTGGTCTTTGAGGAATATTCTCAAAGACCGAATATTTTAATGTGCGGTTCAATTATTATCGCCATTACCATAATTTTTTTTAAAAAGTGAGTTGTACGATTATAAATATGATTTATGTTTTAAAGTAGGGTTTGCTTTATTTTTCTGTATCGTATTATCGCATAATCTATATTATGGAACTTTATGGAAGGAGTATATCTAGCACTAGCATTAGCACTTTGAGGAACGTATGTTTGAAAACTGTGGTGAGCTACTTTTAAAAACTTGATGACCTTTGAAGTTGTATGATTGAAAATCGAGCCTGTTATTCTGGCTCGAAAATTTCAATCACGATGTTTTTTTATTTTTTACTCTTTTAAAAAAAATCATCACAATTTGTAGTATTATGAAAGCTAAAAACAATATTCCATGAAATAACGGTACAAATGGCTGATAAATAAAATCAGAATAATATATTGTTATTGCTTCAATCAATGCTGCAATGCACCACACAATGATACCCCATAATGAATACATCCAAAGTCCAACTAAGGCAATAGGATAGAGAATAGCCAATATAGCTGATGCAACTTGCCACTGCCAAGGCATAAGATCAAAACGCCATAGAATACCTGGAAAAACACCAACAAGGCGTATCCAATAACAAATACCTAGGACTAAGCAAATGAGTGCCAAAAACCGTAAATAACAGTTATAGATTAAATTGATTTTTGAAATCCGTTTGTGTGAATTATTTTTCACAATAATAACTCTTGCTCAACAGGTTGGAAGTAAGAATCTACCATTTCATCTGTCACATTTGAAAGTTTATCTGGCTGCCATTGAGGTCTTTTATCCTTATCGATTAACATAGCACGTATACCTTCATGAAAATCATGTGAATTAATCATATGATGTGCAATACGGTTTTCAATTTTCATACAATCTTCCAACGTTTGAGATGAATTTTGTTTCATTTGTTTCCAGATAACTTTTAAACTTATCGGAGAACGTGACTGCAAAATATCATAACATTCTTTAGCAAATAAAATACCTTCATTACTTTTTTTATGTAGCAACTCAAGACATTCTTCTAAGGTATGTGCACTAAAACAAGTGTTAATAATACAACGTGTTTCATGACTCGTTTCATAGTCTTTTGTAATTGCTCGCTCGTTTAAAGCTAAAGTAGGATCTCCTTGCTCAATAATAGCTTTTCTAATCATATCGAATTCAATTTCAGCAACGGCGTGTGTTGCTAATCCTAAATTTAAGCAATCTCCCCACTTTATGCGTGCGCCCGTTAATGCAAGATAGATGCCAAAATGATTGGGAAGAGATGGTAAGAAAAAACTTGCACCTACATCTGGAAAAAATCCAATTGCACCTTCTGGCATAGCAAAAACTGTATTTTTTGTAACAATTCGATGCGAACCATAGAGAGAAATACCTACCCCTCCTCCCATCCAAATACCGTTTAAGAAAGAAATGTAGGGCTTTGAAAAATGTTTAATATAAGCATTTAAACTATATTCATCACTAAAGTATTGACAAGCAGAGGCACTTTTCCCCATATGGTAGATTTCTACAACATCTCCACCAGCACAAAAAGCACGCCCCTCCCCTTCAATTAAAACACAAGAAACATTATCATCTATTTCCCATGTCCTGAGAGCTTTTTTTAAAGCTGAAACCATTCGTTGATTCAGAGCGTTTAATGCTGAAGGGCGTGTGAGCTTTATAATACCAGCACGCCCTTCTTTCGTAAAAGAAATATCATCATCTGCTCCAAAATCAATTTGCATCTTACACCCTTCTTAAAACAACTATTTATTGTTTTTTTATATTTTTTGCCCCAAGTTGAGGAAATATTTGCATGATTGCGCCAATACAATATATATAAAATCCTGTTACTGAAATTCCTATTTTAACCCAAGAGGGAGCCTCTAGTTGATAAAAGAATGCAGAAACACCAAAAAAACACCATAAGAGAAAAATTGGAAAATTAACTCTGCGTAAACGAAGGACTCTTACTGGATGGATAAAATAAATTGGCAAAAAAGATATAATCGCCGATAAAACAATAATGATAAAAGTAATCCACTCTCCCGGTCTTACGACAAAAAGCGTAAAAATCATCATATTCCAAACAACAGGAAATCCTTTAAAAAAGTTTTCTTTGGTTTTCATGCTAGTATCTGCATAATAAATAGCAGATGAAATAACAATAATTGCACTCAATGAAAACGATAACCCTACCCCCATAAAACCACTTTGATAGAGTGCAAAAGCAGGAATTAAGACATAAGTCACGTAATCAATAATATTATCTAACAGCTCTCCAGACCATGTTGGAAGAACGTATTTAACATCAAGTTTGCGTGCAATTGGTCCATCTATACCATCGACGAGAAGTGCAAGCCCAAGCCAACAGAACATAGCTGTCCATTCTTTTTGAGAGGCTGATATAAGAGAAAGAAACGCTAAAAATGATCCCGAAGCTGTTAGTAAATGAACAGAAAAAGCCTTTGCTTGTGGCATTGTTACTTTTTTATGGCGTAATAATTTAGCATTTGTTTTGATTTTCTTTGTTAGTTTACGTTTCAAGGTTTTCTTATCCTCGTTTTTAAAGTCTTCAACCATCTATCAATACGCCATTTTTTGCCGATGATATAACCCAGCATTTAAAAAAATCATAAAAAGGTTACTTTTTTATATCGCATTATTTATTACATACTATAATAGAAGAGCTTCATATAATAAAAAGAGAGTGATCATTTGGAAATGTTAAAATATTTTCTCAATGGATAAAGGTTCAAATCGTTGTGATATTTGAAAAGAAAGAGCATAAAGATATTGCTGTTATTGGTGCAGGTCCTGTGGGAATGTTGTCCGCACTGAGTCTTGCACATGAGGGGTTTTCTGTTTTTCTTGTTGGCCCCCCTGCTCATACAGATGAATTACGGACAACTGCTCTTATGATGCCTGCAGTACGCATGCTTCAAAAACTCAATATTTGGAATAATATTCAAAAATATGCTGCTTCTTTATCCTACATGAGAATTGTAGATATAACTTCTAGAATTGTGCATGCTCCTACGGTGCATTTTTCTTCTGCTGAAATTGGTGAAAAAGCTTTTGGCTATAATATACCTAATGTAAAATTGAACAGTGCTTTAGTCGATGCTGTTACACATACGCCCAATATTACAAGATTTGTTTCGGCAGCCAAATCTTTTCATCACACAAAAAACCATGTATGTATTACTCTTGCTGATCATAGAGTCATTCAAGCACCACTTGTTGTTGCTGCTGATGGACGTCACTCTCTTACACGTGCCGCAGCAGGAATAAGTGTCAAACAGTGGAATTATCCACAAAAAGCACTTGTTCTCAACTTTTCTCATGAGTTTTCTCATCAAAATACATCAACCGAATTTCATACAGAACATGGTCCATTTACACAGGTTCCTTTACCAGGGCGAAGATCTAGTCTTGTATGGGTTGTTCATCCTTCTCGTGCTGAGGAATTGTTGAATATAGAACCAAAAGAAATTGCAAAAATGATCGAAAACCAAATGCAATCAATGCTTGGAAAGCTAAGCTTAGAAACATCAATTCAAGCATGGCCGCTTTCAGGACTTCTTTCTTATCATTTTGCTGCTAATCGAACAATTTTAGTGGGTGAAGCCGCTCATGTTTTCCCCCCTATTGGGGCACAGGGATTGAATTTAGGATTCCGTGATGTCCAAACTTTGATTGATATTTTACTCAATAAAATGTCCAATTCTAACTCTGAAATGATTGTTGCGCATTATAACAAATGCCGCAAACCAGATATATTAATCCGAAGTGGAGCTGTTCATACACTTAACTCTGCTCTACTTTCTCATATGTTGCCTATTCATATCATACGAAGCGTTGGGCTTGGTTTGTTACATAGTTTTTCACCATTACGTAATTTATTTATGCGCGAAGGAATGTATCCCAGTTGTGGATTCAAGGAAATTATGCAAATATTTCCAACAAAATCATCTAAACAGCTCTACTGAGCAATAATGGATAATAACGTAAAATAAACAAATAATAATAAGTGAATAAGGTATCAATAACCACAGAAAAATTATTTATATTTGAGATTTTGTAATAAAACATGTAAAATTAGTAGTACTATACATCATTTTTTATTAAAAATTATTATATATATTTAGCATACTAATATAAAATAAGAAAAAAATAATTATAATAAATATATTTCTTATATATTTGTATATAATATCAAAATTACAGATAAAAAACTAATAAGCATAATAATTAAGTTAATTATAGACTACAAATGGAATTGTAAAGATATCTTGCTAAATCATGTCTGTTAAATTTTACACTATAAAGCAAATGAAAAATAATACCATTTTGAAATAGTTATTTTATAACATTAATTTTAATAAGAAAATAAATAATAAAAAACATTTTTATTTAATCAATAGAGTTTCAAAATTTTTTATCATTAAGTATATTATTAAAAATAAAATCATCTTGGGAACTTGTTAGTAACACAGAGGTTAATGAAGTGTTGTTTCAACAAATGGTGACAAGATGAAACTAAATAAATTTTTGAAATTAAGTATTTTTTTTATAATGATTGTATGTGTCTCGTTGACAGTCACTACTTCAATCAGTGAGGTTTTTCATCTTCCTTATTGTCAAGCCTTTACCTATAGCTCTACTCAAAATGTCACTAAAATAGGTCAGAACTCATTTACTGCTTCACAAGTTAAAAATTGTCTTATGCAAAATGGTTTTGAGAATATTAAACGATTGCGTTTAGATGACAAAGGCATCTGGCGTGCTTTAGTAAAATTTAAAAAGTCCCATTTTTTCGTATCCGTTGACTATTCAGGAACAGTTAGCATTCAAAATGAAAGAAAAAAATATGATTGATTTTAAAACTTACAGCAACGTTTTTGTTCATAGCTGTAAGGAAAAAAAATTAAAAAAGTGCTGCCATTCTATTAAAGAATTTGCTTTCATTGGCGGTTTAAATGGTAGCATATCAGGAGCTATCGCAGCAACTCTTGCAACTTATGGTTATATTGCTCTTCCAGGATTTGGTCCAGTTATCGCAATGGGTATAGGAGTAGCACTTTCTGCCGGAATGATAATAGGAACACTGATAGGATCAGGAATGGGAGGAAGTGTCGGTATATGCTGTATTTTATGGGAAATTTATATGAATCATAATAATTCTTTCTCTTATAAATTTCATAATGAATAAAAATTTTTCGTCATTTTTTCTATGAAAAATAATTAAGTCATCAACAAATTATATGTTCTGTTTTTGATGAAATAATTATCGTGTTATAAATGAAATAATATTTCTATGTAAATTATTTTTCTTAAATTTCAATTTAATACAATCATATATATTTAATAATATAGATTATTTTTATAGATAAAATTTATTTAAATATAAGTATAAAGGAATTTTATGAAAAAAATATTATTATCATTATTGGTTTTTATGGAATTTTTAATTCATAAAAATTCTGCATTAGCACTATCAACACAAGTAAATATTTATAAATTAGAATATAATAATTCCAAAAAGGCTATTGGTAGCATTAAAATTGAAGAAAACACATACGGTTTGATTTTCATCCCTAATTTATCTACTTTATCAGAAGGGATGCATGGTTTTCATATACATGTAAATCCTTCATGTGATACAAAAGATGGCATAATTGGTGGAAGCGCAGGTGGACATTATGATCCGGAACATACCGGAAAACATTTAGGACCTTATAATGTCAATGGTCATCTTGGTGATTTACCAGCACTTTATGTTGATAAGCAAGGGTATGCTATGATGAGCGTTCTTGCTCCACGATTAAAAAAAATCTCTGAAATTAAAGGGCACTCTTTAGTCATTCATTTAGGAGCAGATAATCAATCAGACAAACCATTACCGCTTGGCGGAGGTGGTGCGCGTTTGGCGTGCGGTATTATTGAAAAATAAAGAGAATATTCTGGCAAACTGTGTGAATATTTTATAAGAGTAAAGTTTTTTGAATGTTTAATTTGGATAACAAAAAACTTAATAATAATCAAAACGAATAACAATGGAAATTAAAGAAATAGTGGTATAAATTCTCCGTAAGAAGACTTCAATATGAGGAAGTAATATTTTCAATGTTTGATGTAAACAAAGCAAGAAAATTGAATTTCACTTTCTAAAATATCAAATTTGTAATAAATTATAATTATTAAGTCTAGTATCTAATAGAATTACGCCCCACGTACAAAATAGAACGGGTCTAAAACGGAATTTTTACTCTTCCCCTACTCAAGCCCACTCATGAGATGCATGCAAACAATTTTGATTGATACAATATCAATATAAGGTGGTCTTAAAAGATTGAATGCTAGGATATTTACCCCCCTCATTTAAGTTTAAAACAAATGAATAATTATCATTATAAATCAATATATTATATCAATATAATAAGTCAAATAAAATAGTTAGAGTATTTTTTTATCACTCTGAAAAAAAGGCTTTTAAACAATAGAGTCTTTTTTAAAATACCTCTCATGGATACATATGATCCCAGTCTAGTGGACGCATCTCGCCAGTTTGATAAAATTGACGAATGAGCTTAATATAATCAAGAAAGTCTTTGTTTTCCTCCACTAGTCTATTAGCAGTATCCCAGTCAATATCACTACGTTCTTTGGCAGGAATTAAAATCTCACTCTCGGAAGAGTTTTCCTTATTAAGTCTTATAAATCCAACTCCATGCAAACTTGAAAGCATTCGAAGCTCTTTTAATGTATCAACTCCTTCAATTTCACTAGCAACTAAATAACTTAAATTAGCCCATGACGAATTACTAACTGTTTGAAAAAATGCTTTTCGTAAATTTGAACGATTCCATTCACTGCTTAAATCTTGCATTCCTACGAGATCTGGATAAAGCCATTTATTTCCGCCTGCACCATGTTTATTACGAGAACATTTCTCATTAATGCGCTTGCTGTAAACTGCAAGCTCTGACCATAAAAATTTAGATAATAACGGATAAAGATCATGCTCTTTAACAGAGCCATCTTCTGTTCTACTCTTTGCATTGTCCTCTGCTGCATCAATGTCCTCTACTGCATCAATTTCAGCACTATCTGTTTGTTTAGTAAAATAATATTGCCGTGGTCGTCCTTCAGTGGTTTTAATTTCTGAATAACGTTTTTGTAACTGAGGGCGTCCTGCTCCTATTTCAGCAACAATTTGCTGAATAAGAGCTGCATCACTATTAAGGGGAGTAATTATTGCCGTTGAATGCTTTTGTTTTTGACGGCATTTTTCTGGGTAATTTTCAAATATCCATTGAGCAATTTCTCGAGCTGTAAATTTTTTTGTCGGGTTTTTCTTTAAAAAATTAAAAACAGTATTTGTTAAATTCAAAGTCATATGAAAAAATTTCCCCTTTCACCCTCCAGATATTTCATTATATTCAGGTTTTTTAAATGAAAGAACAATAAAATATTTAAGTTTTTTAAAAAAAGCATATTTATAAAATTACCCAATGAAATTAAAATATTTTTTTAAATTTGTGACTATAAACTCAAAGATCTTTTCACATAAGGAAAGTAAGATTGTACTTTTATCAAAAATTGTAAATGTGCTAAAAATCCCCATAAAAAATCATAATCTTGTGTAACTTTTCTATACATTTTTCCTTTTATTTTAATGTTGTTAGAAAAAAATATTAATTTTATGATTTAAGAAACCCCTAATATTTTTAAATTAATGGTGCAATAGTGCAAAAAATTAAAAATAATTATTCAAACATTTGATTGGACCTCACATCGGTCAATTAAAAAACTTATGTGTTTTATTTTTGAAACGAAATGTTATGAGCTCTCAAGTATAGATTCTGCAATGGTAAATTCTGCACACAAACCTTCAAAACTACTATTTGCTTTAATAGCATCATGGGGAATAAGAATATAATACCATTTTTTACCGCCAGAAGTAGCCGCATAGCGCGTTGCATGACAACACCATTGAACTGCAGCTTCTCTCTTTTTTAACACAATAGGATTTTGCATTTCAGAGGTTTTTTTAGGCTCACAAAGATATTTGGCATCCTTCGTTTCTACAACAAAGTCCGGTTCATAGATTGATCCTTTATCATATTCTATCTTGAAAAAACCTCGAGCGGGTTTCATCCATTTCAATACTTGTACATCATCCTCTAATATTTGAGCAAATCGTAATTCCCCTTCTACTGAATCAAACTTTTGTAAAGGATAACAACATTTTCTAAAGCCGCTGAATACAAGTTTTTTAATATCGCTTTTAATGGCAGGAATATTACGAAAATCAAGAGGAGACGTCCCTTGCGGCAACACATAATGGATAGGTGTTAAAGTTGTAAAACCTAGTGTCACTTTAACCTCATAATCTTTTTGCGTTTCCCATTGATGTTCTCTTAATTGCGTAACAATAAAATTAGTAAGCTTATTCTGATAGTGAATTAATACGTTTTCAACAGCTGTATCATTGGGTAAATAAGATCGGAAATGTTCTACCATCTGACCAGCTAATTTTCGTAATAAGAGCGTATGGCTATCATAATCGATAAAATCATTATCAATTAAACCACGAATGATGTAGTTTTCAAGGTAAGGCTCTTTGACATATTCATTCTTAGAAGTGAGAAAAATACTTTTATGGGTACGCAATTCTCGAATTAAAAGTTCTTTACTAACAGGTTGCAAATTTAAGCTTTCTAGATTTTTCAAATCGAAATCAGAAAAACCATAAGTCACGTCACGCGAAGGTATGAATACAATATTGGGAATATCTATCATCAATTCTGCTAATTCTTTTGTCAAAATTGTAACCACTTTTGATACAAGAGACTTTTGTGATGAAGGCTTAATATTCATAACTTTATTAGCAATTTTTTCTTGTATCGGTGCAGAATAAAGCATTTGAGAACTTGGCAATTTATCATTCTCTTTGATAAGATCCCACGCGATCGCTGCAATTTCTTGCTCTTCAGGCGTTAATGTAGGGGAATCTGTATTACGTAATATGATACCTTGTAAATCAGATGCTCCATTTATATCGGAATTACGTGTTACCATCGTTTGCATCAATAAAGCTTCTACTTGACATGGAACCGTCACAATATCTGACTTTTCAGAGGGTACATCCCCCCCTCTTCCAATCTCAATATGCTTTTTTATAATTGAGTTTGGATCGTTTGCACGATCAATAATATCTTGAAAACGATCATGCGCAATAATTGTTAAACGATCAATAGATTCCACGCCTGTTCTATACCCATAAGGCAAACGCAATCCGCGCCCAATTGTTTGCTCTGTTAAAATTTCTGAAGCCGATGCACGCAACGGTACAATAGTATAAAGATTCGTAACATCCCACCCCTCCTTTAATTTATTAACGTGAATAACAATTTCTGTTGGTTCATGAGAATCTTCAATTGCAATAAGCTTTTGAATATTTTGGTCTTCTTCTATATTCGACTGTTTTGTATGAATCTCTAAAATTTTTCCCTTATAGGTACCTGAAAAAAAATCATCTGATTCCAATAAATTCCGTAGTTTTTGTGCATGAGTTGTATCTTGAGCGACAACTAAAATAAAAGGCTTAATGAACTTTTTGTTATAATCTTTGGCATAGGCAACTAAATCTGCTTTCACATTTTCATGGGCATGAATTGCATCCTGTAATTTGATATGTTCTAATTGCTCAGATGTATAATTTTGAGGTTGAAAATCTTTACGCGTAGCAACAGCAGGCTCTTTTACAAAACCATCCCTCATAGCCTCTGCAAGTGAATAGCTGTAAACAACATTTTTAAAATCTACGGGTTTTGCACCTATTGTTTTTGGTGTCGCTGTAAGCTCTATTCCTAAAACAGGTTTTAACTCATTAATTGCCGTCGCACTAGCGCAAGCACGATAACGATGTGCTTCATCCATTAACAAAACTAAATCAGGAAGATTTGCGAGATAATCAAAATAACTTTCGCCAATTGTCTCTTGTAAGCGTTTAATCCTCGGCATACTAGATTTTAGTGCGCCTTTTTTATTATCTGTTGTATTAATTTTAGAAATATTAAAAATATTGATAAAAGCCGTATCTCTATTCTCAAACAAACGCTTTTGTCCTTGAAAATAGTGTTCATTAGCGCGAATACCTTTACCACTTTCATAATCTTCACCTGTAATAATAACGGGTCTATTGGCAATAAATTCACTCATTCCACTGAAAACATACTTCGGACTTTGGGGACTAAAATCCTGTTTTAACTTTTCATAAACAGTCAAATTTGGCGCTAAAACAAAAAAATGGCGACTGCGACCTGTTAAATAAAGATAGCTGATAAAAGCACCCATAAGTCGCGTTTTCCCAACCCCCGTTGCTAAGGCAAAACAAAAAGAGGGAAAGTTTCGTTCAAAATCTTGTACAGAAGGATAAAGATTTTTTATCACTTCTAACTCTGCAACCAAATCAGCATTTTTAGAAAGCTCTATATTTTCTAAGATTTTTACCAAAATATTTAAAGATTCACGTTGAGGATCACGTAACGATAAGCGAGCAGAAATCCTTTTTTCAATAGTGTTCATGAAAAACTCCGCTTTTATATACTATTCAAATAAATCTAATTCTGCTTGCACAATATCTTTATTTTTGTTGTTTTCTTTTACCACAATCACTGGTTCAAGATTGGCTACATTTAAACTGTAATCGTCCCTTCCCCATTCGCATTTTTCTAATACTGCACGGGGGATTTTAGTGAGTGTCAGATTTTCAAAGGATGCTGATTTTGTATCAAAGGCTGTACCACAAATCAGCAACGTGCGATGAGAGCCTACCTCTTCACTCATTATACGGAGTTGTTCATGGGTCATAGCGCTTGTTGTGACATAAATATAATCTGTTTCGGTTGAATACCCTTGCATCCAATAATGATTTTCATCAGGTGCGTAGGTAAATCCCATATGTTTGCACATTGCTTCTGAAAGCATCGCAGCATTATATTCGCGACTAATAATCCATTGTCCCCATGGATCTTTTTGTAACAGAGAAGGTGCAAGGCGATAATAGCGAAATCCACCGCCACCTTGCCAATTGACACTTTTGGAAATTCCCCCTTGATCAGTTCCATCAATGACTTGTTTTAAACGAGGGATAATGTGGGTGTGACAATGCTCACCAAGTTCAATCATAATCCACTTTCTTCCCATTTTATGGGCAACAGCACCGGTTGTGCCAGAACCAGCAAAAGAATCCAGTACAAGATCACCGGGATTAGTGGCAAGTTGAATAATGCGTTCCATTAAACGCTCAGGTTTAGGAGTTGTAAAGACACTATCAGAATTGAAGACTTTGGCTTCTTTTTTTGCATCTTGATTATGGCCAACTTCCTGATAAGGCCAAATGGTCATTGAAACCATACCATTTTTTACCTCTGATAAAAAACGCTTCATAGAAGGAACATTACTTCCTGTTGGACCAAACCAAACACGATTATCTTTCAATAATTCAAAGAATTTTTTTTCATTCATAGCCCAACTTCTACCATTAGGGGGCATCACCTTGCGTCCAGAAGGTGTGATGATTTCATAAATGTCCTTAAGCGTCACTCTTTTTACGGATAGATCTCCAGATTTCCAAGGACCGCGAGGATCATTATCAGGGTTTTTATAGCGCGCATCCATATCGCTTGAACGAGGAAGCAATTGAGGGCGCCAAACAGTTTTATCTTTAGCATAAACCATTACAAAATCATGGTTGTCTGAAAGCCACTTTGCATCATTTTGTGGAGCATATTTTTTTTGCCAAATGATATTGTTTATAAAATTTTTTCGACCAAAAATTTCATCCATTAACACTTTAAGGTAAGCTTGCTCGTCATCATCAATTGATATCCAGATACTTCCATCATCTGCCAGTAAATGATGTAACAATTCTAGCCTGTCTCTCATAAGGCTTAGCCATAGGGAATGCTCTAAACCATCTTCATAATGTTCAAAGGCATTGCCTGTATTATAAGGTGGATCGATATAGATGCATTTTACCTTCCCCATATATTCTTATTCAAGCGCTTTGAGTGCGAGCAAATTGTCACCAAAAATAAGTTTATTATCAAAAATATCTTGGGATGATATTTGATGCGAAGCGTGATAAGATTTTTCAAGATCTTCTAATAAGATACGAGGCTCTAGTTTTGGGCGTTTTTCTTTTCCAATCCAGTTAAGTTCTAATTTTTGTTTATTATAACTCATGCGATTGTCCTTAAATTTAAACGCTTGTGAAAAGTAAACAGCTTATTCATGAATGGCTAAATTAGAGTCTCTTAACAATATTTTTAGTACCATCCGACAGCAATTTGAGCTTCTTCTGACATACAATCAGGTGTCCATGGTGGATCAAAAGTCATAATGACTTCAACATACGAAACCCCTTCAACTGCACTGACTGCATTTTCTACCCACCCCGGCATTTCACCAGCAACAGGACATCCCGGTGCTGTAAGAGTCATTTCAATTTTTACTGAACGATCATCTTCAATATCAATACGATAAATCAGTCCTAGCTCATAAATATCAGCAGGAATCTCTGGGTCATAAACTGTTTTGAGAGCAGCAATAATATCATTCGTCATACGATCAATTTCATCTGCTGGAATCGCTGATACATAAGACTTTTTATTTTCGCTTACAGTTTCAACAGATTCTGTAGAATGACGCTCTTCAATTGATTCAGCCATTAAAAAAATGTCCTTGTTTCTTTCAATGCTTCTACTAATTGATCTACATCTTCTTGAGTGTTATACATGGCTAACGATGCCCGACAAATAGATGTTAGACCAAAGCGCTGTAATAAAGGCTGTGCACAATGGGTTCCCGCGCGTATTGCAACTCCTTTTCTATCAATAAACATAGCGATATCATGGGCGTGAATCCCTTCAATTGTAAATGATATAATAGCTCCTTTATTGGGAGAATGACCATAAATACGCAATGACTCAACAGTTTTAAGTTTTTCCTGCGCATAAGCTAAAAGGGACCTCTCATGGGCATGAATCGTGCTACGACCTTTCTCTTGTATATAATCAATAGCCGCAGTTAATCCAATAGCTTCAACAATAGGAGGAGTGCCTGCTTCAAAACGGTAAGGAGGAGCATTATAAAAAACCTTATCGGTTGTTACCTCCTCGATCATTTCCCCTCCTCCTTGAAAAGGACGCATTTCTTCTAATCTATCTTCCTTACCATACAAAACACCAATACCAGTGGGACCATAAAGCTTATGACCTGTAAAGACATACCAATCACAATCGAGATCTTGCACATCAACGGTTAAATGTACTGCTCCTTGAGAACCATCAACAAGAACAGGAATAGAATTTTGATGTGCTAGCTTAATAATCTCTTTAACAGGAGGCACAGTTCCTAATATATTGGACATATGCGTTATAGCAACAAGCCGCGTTTTTTTGCTTAAAGCCTTTTGGAAATCTTCAATGTGCAGAACACCATTTTCATCGACAGGAACAAAAATAAGTCTAACACCTTTTTGTTCACGGAGAAAATGCCAAGGAATAATATTTGAATGATGTTCCATGATCGTTAGAACAATCTCATCACCTTCTTTGAGTTTGGGCATAGCCCAACCATAAGCAACGGTATTAATAGCTTCTGTTGCATTTTTCGTAAAAACAATTTCTTCAGCTTTTTGAGCATTTAGAAAAACACGAACGGTTTCACGAGAATTTTCATATGATTGTGTTGCTATGTTGGCTAAAAAATACATTCCCCTATGCACATTAGCATAACTATAGTGATAATAATTATTCATTGCATTGAGTACTGACATTGGTTTTTGGGCAGAAGCACTACTATCAAGATATGCTAATCGCTTTCCATAAACTTGATGGTGCAAAAGAGGAAAATCACGCCGAATTTCTTCGACATTATAAGTAAATGTTTTTACGTTATTTTCCATTTTTTCTACCTTAAACATTTTTTTCAAGCCATTTACTAATGATATTCTCCAAAGCAATTTGAATATTATCTTGCTTGATCTCATCAATGAGCTCAGAGATAAATCCTTTAATCAAAAGTGCACGAGCCGTTTTAAATGGGATACCACGCGCCATAAGATAAAAAAGATAATCATGATTAATATTAGCAACTGTTGCACCATGACCGCATGCAACATCATCAGCAAAAATCTCCAGTTCAGGCTTTGCATTAAATTCTGCATCATCTGAAAGAATAAGGCTATTACAAGCCATGCGTGCATCTGTTTTTTGCGCTTTTTGAGACACACGTATTATTCCTTGGAAAACACCAACAGCCTTATCTGTGACCACATTGCGTATAATTTCGGTTGATGTTGATTTTTCTTCCACGTGACGAACAGTCATTGTAAGATCACTATGTGTTTGTCCTGATAATAAATTTATAACGCGTAATTGAAAATCAGATTCTTCTCCCTGTAATTCAATATCGACTTCTTGGCGATTTAATTGGCTCCCTATATTAATGACATAAAGTGATAACTTCGCTCTTTGATCAAGAACAGCACAAAATCGACCAAATTGTGTAGAATTAAAATCACGATTGCGAATGAGAATCCACGTAACATCGCTATCAGCAGCAACATTTAATGAAAATATTGAACTGATAAAGGTATCTTTATCATTGCCAATCTGATGTTCAATAAACATAACTTGACTATTTTTATCAATTTTTATATCCGAAAAAATATGAGACTGTCCCCCCATTTGTATATTTTGTAATTCAATGGGTATATTTAACTTTGTATTTTCAGGGATGTGAAAAAGCCAACCATCTGTAACAAAAGCTGTATTTAACTGTCCAATAAAATCCTCATCAGAAATGTTTTGATTTATCTGTACAGAATTATCTTCTAATGCGTCTGAAAGGCGTTTTACTGTAATATTATCTACCTTTGACTCTATCGATGTTTTTCCATTGTTTATGGAGAAAACAGCACTTTCTGAAAGCAAAGAATCAACCAATTGATTGTTTTGAACTTTTGAAAAATTGCTAATAGACTTCAGTAAGGTACGCAGATTGGTATAATGCCAGCTTTCGATTTTACGGGAAGGAAGCCGTGTTGTTTGAAACTGCTCAATAGTTTTCTTGCGGATTTCCTGTACAGCTTTATCACCAGGTAAGTCGTTTACATACTGATTGAAATTACTGAGTATATTTTCTTCAACTGCTAACAAGTTTTGCTGTGTATTCATATTCAATAACCTCAAACCGCTTCCCTGATAAGATCAGCATACCCATTTTGCTCTAAATAAAGCGCTAAGGATTTATCTCCGCTTTTGATAATTTGTCCTTTATAAAGAACATGTACCGTGTCAGGAATAATATAATTAAGCAGCCGTTGATAATGGGTAATCACCAAAAATGAACGTTTTGAATCCCGAAGTTTATTAACACCATCTGCAACAATTTTTAATGCATCAATATCTAAACCAGAATCCGTTTCATCTAAAATGCAAAGTCTAGGTTCAAGAAGTGCCATTTGTAAAATTTCAGCGCGTTTTTTTTCTCCACCTGAAAAACCTACATTTAATGGACGCTTTAGCATATCCATATCTATTTCAAGTTTGGCTGAAACTTCTTTAACACATTTTATAAATTCAGGAATTTTAAGCTCTTTGTCACCACGCGCTTTGCGTTGAGAATTCATCGCAACTTTTAAAAATTCCATCGTTGCTACCCCTGGTATTTCCATTGGATATTGAAATGCAAGAAAAACACCATATGTAGCACGTTCTGCTGGATCCATTTCTAAAAGCGATTTTCCATTATAGAGAATATCTCCTTCTGTTATTTCATAATCATCACGACCAGCAAGCAAATAAGACAAAGTTGATTTTCCGGCTCCATTTTGTCCCATGATAGCGGCAACTTCTCCATCTTGAACTGTCAAGTTTAAACCACGAATAACTTCTGTATCGGTCCCAGCAATACGGGCGTGCAATTTTTTTATCTCTAACATAATTTAATCCTGTTTTGGCTGTTTTCAGATACCAATGCGTATTATTTTGCCTTAGCATCCATCTACTTTTGTAATTACCATAGAGGTCATTTTTAGCATTATTTGCTACTGTTACAGCCCTTTTACATCAAGTCTTCTATTTATCTAATTACAATAAATTATCCAACACTACCTTCAAGGCTGATACCAATAAGCTTTTGTGCTTCGACAGCAAATTCCATGGGAAGTTTTTGAATGACCTCTTTTACAAAACCATTTACAATTAATGCGATAGCTTCTTCTTCGGGAATTCCTCTCTGCATAACATAAAAAAGTTGGTCATCAGAAATTTTTGATGTTGTGGCTTCATGTTCAAACTGAGCTGTTGCATTTTTTGCTTCAATATAAGGAACTGTATGCGCACCACAATCATTTCCGATTAACAAACTATCACATTGCGTAAAATTACGCGCATTTTGTGCTTTTCGATGTGCTGTAACTTGTCCTCGATAAGTGTTATTTGAAAAACCTGCAGAAATGCCCTTGGAAATAATACGACTGGATGTATTTTTTCCCAAATGAATCATTTTTGTACCGGAATCAATTTGTTGATGACCGTTTGCAACAGCAATAGAATAAAATTCTCCACGCGCATTATCACCACGGAGTAAGCAGGATGGATATTTCCAAGTAATCGCAGAACCAGTCTCAACTTGTGTCCATGAGATTTTAGAGCTATCACCTCGACAATCTCCACGCTTCGTCACAAAATTATAAATACCGCCCTTTCCATCTTTATCGCCAGGATACCAGTTTTGTACTGTAGAATATTTAATCTCTGCATTTTTAAGGGCAATAAGTTCAACGACAGCCGCATGAAGTTGGTTTTCATCACGTTGGGGTGCTGTACACCCTTCAAGATAAGAAACATAGGAATCTTCAGCGGCGATAATCAATGTTCGTTCAAATTGGCCAGTGTTGCGTTCATTAATCCTAAAATAAGTTGAAAGCTCCATAGGACAACGAACCCCTTTGGGAATATAAACAAATGAACCATCTGTGAAGACAGCTGCATTTAAGGCCGCATAATAATTATCACTTATAGGTACAACTGTTCCTAAATATTCCTTAATAAGCTCAGAATGTTCAATAATCGCCTCTGAAATAGAACAAAAAATCACACCAGCACGTGCCAGCTCTTTTTTGAATGTTGTTACAACAGAAACAGAATCAAAGACTGCATCAACAGCCACCTGCCCCGATACAGACATACTGTCATCGAAAGTAGAGGGATCAGACTGTTTTCTTACTCCTGCCAAAATCTCTTGTTCTTTAAGGGGAATGCCAAGTTTTTCGTACGTTGCTAATAACTCAGGATCCACTTCATCCAAAGATTTTGGTCCTGTATGATTTTTTGGAGCAGCATAATAATAAAGCTCCTGAAAATCAATTTTAGGATATTCAAGACGCGCCCAATGAGGCTCTTGCATTGTCAGCCAACGTCGGTAAGCTTTTAAGCGCCATGTTAGCATCCATTCAGGCTCATGTTTTTTAGCAGAAATAAATTTGATAATATCTTCATTTAAGCCTTTTGGAGCTTTATCTGTTTCAATATTGGTTTCAAAACCATATTTATATTGGTCAACATCTATTTCACGTACTTGGCGTATTGTTTCTTGTACTGCCGGCATCAATTTTCTCCATTTTTTGGCGTCAAAAACCGGTAACTATTGGCGTCAAAAACCGGTAACTAAAAGTCTTGTTTTTTTACAAGATTAAAGTAGCAAGTTATTTCCTAGGCTATAGGTAAAGTGCAAAAATTTCAATCAAACTTATCTTATTTTTAAAATAATTCTAATTTTATAACTTTCTGATGATAAATCTTACCCTTTTTTCTTGCTTATAATTTGAGAAAAAAACGATAGAAAATCATCAATATCCTCAGAAGTTGTGTCCCGCCCTAGCGAAATGCGAATGGCACCATTTGGAACATGATACCCCATTGCCTCCAACACTTTGCTTTGTTTTACTTTTCCCGAAGAACAAGCCGAGCCGGATGATATAGAAAACCCTTCTAAATCAAAAGCAATTTGCATCGTTTCAGCTTTTATATTTTTCACGGTAAAGTAAGTTGTATTTGGCAAACGTTGAACTCTTTTGCCAAAAATTTCAACATTTTTACTTATTTTTTGTAGTCCATCTTCTAATTTATTGCGTAAATATATTAACTGTTTTATTTCTTCCTGTGTGAAACAATCAGCCATTGCTGCCCCAAAAGCAGCAATAAGGGGCAATGCTTCTGTTCCTCCACGGAGACCTTTTTCTTGTCCTCCCCCAATAATAAGAGGTTGTGGCATAAGAAGATTACCACATGAAACAAAAGCACCTATTCCTTTAGGACCACCAATTTTATGTGCAGACAGTATAAAAAAATCTCCTCCTAGCTGATTAATATCCACGAAATTTTTATCGACATATTGTGTCAAATCAACAATAAGAGTACCTCCTAAATCCCGAACAATAGCGGCGATTTCTGTTAACGGTTGAATAACACCCGTTTCACTATTTGCAGCTTGAATAGCAACAAGAGGTAAACCTTTTGTTTTATCGTGAACCGTTAAGAGTGATGTTAATTTATCTTGTTGAATGAGCCCATCTTGATCAACAGCAATGACGCTTATCAATTCTTTAGAAAAACGCCCTCCCTCTGCAACAGAGGGATGTTCAGTCGCTCCAAGGTAAAGATGAGAAAATTGAACTTTTGCATTCCCCATATTGTAAAAGGGTGTTAACAAAGTCATCGCTGCTTCACTCGCACCAGAGGTAAATACCACGTGATCTGGATCTGTTTTAAGATTTTCAGCGATTTGTCGACGTGCCTTTTGCAACAAGGTTTTAGCCGCACGCCCTTCCTTATGAACCGATGATGGATTACCAAATATCTCTAAAGATTCCACTAACGCCATCCGTGCCATTTTTTTGAGCGGTGTTGTTGCGTTATGATCAAAATATCGGCGTCTTATAACCATTTTACATCGCAATCATTAATCTTATGAATTGATTAAAAAAATAGCGCAATTTTCTTGAAAAGTGCACTAAAAAAAGAATATCTAATAATTATTTAAGAGATTCTATGGTAAAAGTCGACCAAGGTCAATGAAAGCCTTTTATTGCATTTAAGGAGCATTTTATGCCAGAAATTATTTTTAACGGTCCCGCGGGTCGGCTCGAAGGGCGTTATCAACCTTCACAACAAAAAAATGCACCCATTGCGATCATTTTGCATCCTCATCCCCAATTTGGTGGAACTATGAATCATAAAATTGTCTATGACCTCTTTTATATGTTCCAACAACGTGGCTTTACAACTTTACGTTTTAACTTTCGTGGTATTGGTCGTAGTCAGGGTGAATTTGATTATGGAATAGGAGAACTTTCAGATGCTGCTGCTGCTCTCGATTGGGTGCAAACACAACATCCAGACTCTAAAAATTGTTGGGTCGCAGGATATTCATTTGGAGCATGGATTGGTATGCAGCTTTTAATGCGCCGACCGGAAATTGAGGGATTTATCTCTGTTGCCCCTCAGCCTAATGTTTATGACTTTTCATTTCTTGCACCTTGTCCCTCTTCTGGACTTATCATTCATGGCGGTATCGATAAAGTTTCCCCCCCAAAAGATGTTCAAATACTTGTCGATAAATTGAAAACACAAAAAGGTATCATCATCACACAAGAAATATTGGAAGAGGCTAATCACTTTTTCAGTGGATGTCATGAAGAACTTATTGAACGATGTGCCCACTATTTGGATAACCATATCACCAATGAACTTCTCGCTCCTCCTCCTGAAATACTTTCTCTAACTTAGGAAAACACGATAGATTTATAAAAAATCAGCAAAAGTCGTCTCTGATCATAACAAAATAATTTTTTTAGTCTGTATTTAAAACTTTTCTAAATTTTATTTCAGGATAGAAATGAGAATAACAGAATGCTTTTTTTCTATCACTGAGAAGTCTGTTTTTAGCGTATAAAGATAATAATACCTTGTATTATTATCTTTATATTATCAATATGTCTCTTTCTCTTGTGATGTGTGCATCAGTTATGATAGATAACGCTTCATTATATAATCACCTATTATATGAAATGAATGCACTCTTAAAATTAGGAAATTGAATCTGTGTTTGCCTTTAAATCTGATTTTTTACACATTATGAGCGAACGTGGTTTTATCCACCAAATTTCAGATGAAAAAGGCTTAGATGATCTTTTTTCAAAAGAAACTGTAAGCGCTTATATTGGATTTGATCCAACAGCATCGAGTTTACATGCTGGAAGTCTTCTTCAGATTATGATGCTTTATTGGTTACAAAAAACGGGTCATCGTCCCATTGCTTTAATGGGTGGAGGAACCGGATTAATCGGTGATCCTTCCTTCAAAGATGAAGCGCGACGTCTTCTGACACAAGATGATATTGCTGCAAATATCGATGGTATTAAAAAGGTATTTGCTAACTATTTGACATTCGGTGACCGAGAAACTGATGCTTGTATTGTGAATAATGCTGAATGGTTATGCAATTTAAACTACTTAGAATTTTTGCGTGATGTGGGAAAACATTTTTCTGTCAACCGTATGTTGTCATTTGATTCTGTCAGACTCAGACTTGAGCGTGAGCACTCTTTGTCATTCTTAGAGTTTAATTATATGATTCTGCAAGCTTATGACTTTGTTGAACTTTATAAACGTTATGGGTTGCGTATGCAAATGGGGGGCTCTGATCAATGGGGCAACATTATTAACGGAATCGAATTAGGGCATCGTTTAGGAACACCACAATTATATGCGTTAACATCACCATTGTTGACAACCTCTTCCGGTGCCAAAATGGGTAAATCATTGAATGGGGCTGTATGGCTGAATGCGGATATGCTTTCACCTTATCAATTTTGGCAATATTGGCGCAATACAGAAGATGCTGATGTAACACGATTTCTAAAGCTCTATACCCCATTGCCAATGGATGAGATTCTTAAACTTTCTGTACTACAAGGGACAGAAATTAACGAAGCAAAAAAAATTCTTGCAACAGAAGTTACAGCAATGTTGCATGGACGTGCTCTTGCCAATGCAGCAGCAGAGACTGCTCGCAAAACGTTTGAAGAAAAAACTCTGGGAGAAAATCTTCCAACTGTTGAAATTAATGCCTCAGAATTAAAAAAAGGTGTTGGATTGCTCACTCTTTTAGTACAAGCAGGACTCGCTAAATCTAATAGTGAGGCACGCCGACACGTTCAAGGTGGAGGTGTACGTGTAAATGATCAAATTATTGAGGATGAAACACATCTTATTATTGAAGGGGATGTCAGTGCGGAAGGAATCATTAAGCTTTCTTTCGGTAAGAAAAAACATATTGTGATAAAACCAGTATAATCTTTTGTTGTTTTGTTTATGTTGTTCACGCCGATCTTGTTCTTTCAATCCAATCGTTGTGATAGAGCGAGTTTTGTTAGGAAAATAAAGGTCTCTTAAAAACAATAATATTCTAGAGAGTTGAATAGTTCTTTTCTTCTGTGTACTCTGATATCTTATACTTATTACACAAGAAAGATGAAAACAATGACAAGATCAATGAAAGGTGCTCTTGCTCCTGATTTTAATTTGCCTCGCGATGGAGGAGAGACAGTATGTCTTTCTGACTTTAAAGGAAAACCTGTTGTTTTATATTTTTATCCAAAAGATGACACCAGCGGTTGCACAAGCGAAGCACTTGATTTCACAAAATTAAAGATGAAATTTGATGAAATTGGTGTTGCTGTTATTGGAATCTCTCCAGATAATGTAAAAAAACATGATAAATTTAAAGTAAAATATGAACTTGATGTCATCTTGGTTTCTGATGAAGAAAAAACAACCCTCGAAGCTTATGGTGTTTGGGTTGAGAAAAGCATGTATGGACGCAAATATATGGGTGTTGAACGGAGCACTTTTTTAATTGATGCAAATGGAATAATAGCAGAAGAATGGCGCAAAGTAAGCGTATCTGGGCATGCTGAAAATGTTTTAGCTACTGCAACACTTTTACATCATAACGCTAACTTATAAATTGAGTGTTTGATTTATCTTAAAAAGCAAAAGTCATCCTCCGAATTGATTTTAGTTTTTCAATGGATTCAATTTTTACAATATATTGATTTATAAGGATAATGAATTGTTTTATATTTATATTAGTCCTCCGAATATCGCAAATTTTTCTTATTTCAGCTTTCTATCACTTGCAATATCATAAGCAGGATTGGCGTGTGAGAAAAAATTGAAGAAAGGAACAAGAAAATCCCTCTTTGAACCTTTAAAGTATCAAGAACTATCGTAATATCACAACATCAATAAAACAAACAACTTAAGAAAAAAATCTACATGGCTTGAAGGAAGGATATATAATTAACGAATATCCTCAATTTCTTTGTCTTGTCCATAAATGCGCCGTGCGAGTGCTGCCTCTATAAATGCATCTAAATTACCATTCAGTACGGATTGTGGATCCGTATTTTCAATCCCTGTACGCAAATCTTTGACAAGCTGATAGGGTTGAAGAACATAAGATCTAATTTGATGTCCCCATCCGATTTCTGTTTTAGAAGATTCAGCAGCATTGGTTTCTTCTTCTCTTTTTTTAAGCTCTTCTTCATAAAGCCGTGCACGCAACATCGACCAAGCCGTAGCGCGATTTTTATGTTGAGAACGCTCTGTTTGACATTGAACAACAATACCCGTTTTTATATGTGTGATGCGAACAGCGGAATCTGTCGTGTTAACATGTTGTCCTCCTGCTCCCGATGCACGATATGTATCAATACGCACATCTGCCTCTGAAACATCAACTTCAATATTGTCATCAATAACTGGATAAACCCAAATGCTTGCAAAAGAGGTATGGCGCTTTGCATTCGAATCAAATGGAGAAATCCGCACCAAGCGATGAACGCCTGATTCTGTTTTTAACATTCCATAAGCATTATGCCCTTTTACAAGAATAGTCGCTGACTTTATTCCTGCTTCTTCTCCATCATGAATTTCTAAAATTTCAACCTTCATTTCATGCTGTTCAGCCCAGCGCATATACATACGTAAGAGCATAGAAGCCCAATCTTGGCTTTCTGTTCCCCCTGCTCCAGCATGAACTTCTAAATAGGTATCATTCGGATCCGCCTCTCCTGAAAGAAGTACATCAATTTGCCTTTTATCTATCTCATTTTTAAGATTACGTATTGAATTTTCTGCATCAGCGATAATTTCAACATCACTTTCTTCTTCGCCCATCGCGATAAGCTCAATGCATTCTTCAAGTGTTTTTGTAAATGATAAAAGACCATTGATTGAATCATCAAGACGTTGACGCTCACGCATCATATCCTGTGCTTGTTGTGCATCATCCCATAATGACGGATCTTCCGCTTTTTGATTAAGATATTCGAGACGTTTTAGTGATTGATCCCAGTCAAAGATGCCCCCTTAGCAATTGAATTGCTTTCTGGATTTCATCAACTAATGTTTCTATTTCTGCTCGCATAATTTAACACCATATTTTTTAACACTCTTTCTGGTTATGTCTCTAGAATTTTATACAAATTCGATAGCTGCTGTGAGGGAATAGCACGGACTTATCATTCTATTTACAGGACCGACACTGTAAAAAAAATAAAAACTATAGACTCATGGCGAAAGGAGATTTTGTTGATTAATACAGCCCACCTGTCCCACTTTCAAGGGCTTTATTGACTTGTGGAGAAGTGGTTACTGCAGGAACACCTTCTTGAAAAGAATTTGTACTCCCAATAACTTGATATATATCAGCAGGACCAGTCCCTGGTTTAAATGCTTCTATAATGACATCTTGATCTCCTCTTTCCGCAAGCATTCCTGTTTTCCGATTAATTGGCATTAAAATCATACCCTTTGGCATCTTAAAGGGAACATCTGGCTTTCCTTTAAGAGCATTTGCCATAAACTCACCAAAAATAGGTGCAGCTAATGAACTTCCGGTTCCATTATATCCTAATGGAGCAGGTTGATCGTAGCCGATAAAAATACCAACGACAATGTCAGGAGTAAATCCCATAAACCAGACATCTTTAGAGTCATTGGTTGTCCCTGTCTTAGCGGCAATATGTCGATTAAGATAACGTAAACGTGCTGCAGTACCACGCTGAACAACCCCTTCCATCATGGATGTAATCTGATAAGCAGTCATAGGGTCAAGAACTTGATCTCGCTCATCAATCAATGTGGGTTCACGTTGATTATTCCATGAAGGCGTATTACAATTTTCACAAATACGATCATCATGACGATAAATTGTCTTTCCATAACGATCTTGAATTCTGTCTATCAGAGAAGGCTTAATAGAGCGTCCCCCATTGGCAATAACTGAATAAGCTGTAACCATTCGTAATACTGTTGTTTCACCAGCCCCTAAAGCCATGGGAAGATAAGGCTGCAATTTATCCACTATGCCAAAGCGTTCTGCATATTCAGCGACAAGAGGCATTCCCATATCATTGGCAAGCCGTATTGTCATAAGATTACGAGAACGCTCAATACCATAACGCAACGTTGAAGGTCCTGCAAAGGTACCACCATAATTTTTGGGTTGCCAAACTTCCCCATTATATTGACGAACTTCAATGGGGCCATCTAAAACAACGGATGCTGGTGTATACCCATTATCAAGAGCTGCTGCATAAACAAAAGGCTTAAAAGCAGACCCCGGTTGGCGATAAGCTTGGGTTGCACGATTGAATTCAGATGCAGCAAAAGAAAATCCTCCCACCATAGCAAGAACGCGCCCTGTATGAGGTTCCATAGCAACAATTGCACCTTCAACCTTTGGAATTTGTTGTAAACGATAAGTGTTGTTTGTATTGGATAGTTTTTCAACAAAAATGACATCCCCAACTTGCAGAACATGAGATAAGTTCTGAACAGTTTTTCGATAACCATTTTCTTTTACAACATGGAGTGCCCATTTTGAATCAGATTCAGATAAAACAGCAATTTCCCGTTTTTTTGATAATATACCCGAAGCTTCGCGCTGTGGCTGTAAACCAATCTCTACTTTATTGGGATTAGCAGAAAGAACAACAGCTAAACGCCATTCAGGAACATCACTTAGCCCCGTGATATTTGCAAGTTCTATCCCCCAATCACCTTTTTCATCGATATGTGCATAAGCTCCACGCCATCCTTGCGAATGATCAAATCTAATTAATCCAGCGTGCAAAGCACGTCGCGCAATAAGTTGTAAATGTGGATCAAGCGTTGTACGAATGGAAAGCCCACCTTCATAAAGTGTCTTAGCCCCATAGCGATGTATTAAACGACGTCGCACTTCTTCAGTAAAATAATCAGCCGCAAAAACATAGCTATCACTCCCACGTATTGTCGCTCCTAAAGGTTTAGCTTTCGCTTTTTCACCTTGTTCACGCGTTACATATCCATTTGCAATCATCCGATCTATAACCCAATTGCGCCGATCAATAGCACGTTGTGTATTCTTAAATGGATCATAATTTGCTGGCCCTTTTGGAAGAGCAGCCAAATAAGCACATTGTTCTAGCGTCAGATCATTGACGGATTTATTGAAATAGGTCAAAGAAGCAGCTGCTATACCATAAGTACCACGACCCAGATAAATTTCATTGAGATAAAGTTCGAGAATATGATCCTTTGAATAAGTTTTCTCAATACGCATTGCTAAAATAGCTTCCTTAAATTTACGCTCTAACGTTGTTTCTGAACTTAAAAGAAAGTTTTTAGCGACTTGTTGCGTTATAGTTGATGCACCCTCTGGGCGTCTTCCAGAACCAATATTACGAATATTATTGATCAAAGCTCGAGAAAGTCCTTCAGGATCTAAACCAAAATGATGATAAAAGTTTTTGTCTTCAGCCGAAATAAAAGCATTTATAACAAGCTTTGGTATTGATTGAATTGGTAAATAGAGGCGATGTTTTGTTGCAAACTCTGCCATAAGACGGCCATCAGAAGCATGGACGCGGGTCATTACCGGCGGCTCATAAAGTGAAAGAACTTCATAATTAGGGAGTGCATTTGCTTGACCACTGGTCATAACACCCCACATTATTGCTCCACAAAGTCCAATAGCAACAAAAAAACGAAGAAGATATCTTAAAAAAATCATCATAAAAACGGCTATCGCTTTCTTAAGAATTAATCAAAGAAAAAATACGTTACTTCAAACACACCAAGCGGATATCACCACAAGATTGGGATCAAGAGAAATTGTTTTCTATCTTTTATTTATACTAGGGTACACTAGAACCCCATATTGATACTCTATTTTCTCACAAATTTAAAGAGGCTGTATCATTTTCTGCCTATAATGAGCAAATTGACGAATAGAATGAGCAATAGAGGCTGCCATTTGTTTTCTCCAATGAGGATCATTTAATAACTTTTCGTCCTCTTTATTGGATAAATAACCTATCTCTATCAAGACGGAGGGTATATCTGAAGCTCTTAAAACTTGAAAATTAGCATACCGATGTGGGTTATTAATCAAGTTAATATGATTCTTTGATAAACTTGAAATAACACTATTTGCAAAATTAACCGAAAATGTATGTGTTTCACGTCGTGTAAGATCCATCAAAATATCTGTAACTTCGAGTGTTTCATCTGCAGGCAAACCATCCAGCAAATCAACTTTATTTTCATTTTCAGCTAAAGATTTTGCAATGGCATCAGAGGCTTTGTCTGATATGGTATACACTGTAGCACCGCGAAGAGAATGTAGATCAATCGTATCTGCATGAATAGATATAAAAAGATCAGCATCGAACTCTTGCGCTTTTTTAACTCTTTCACTTAGTCTTAAAAAAATATTGGAATCTCGCGTTAAAGCAACAGTAATATGAGAATCCTTTTGTAATTCGTCTCGCAATGCACGCGCAAAGTCTAAAGTCACATCTTTTTCTAAAACTCCAGTAACACCCCGTGCACCGCCATCAATACCACCATGACCAGGATCAAGAACAACACGGAAATTATATGCTGGCATTAACTGCGTTTTTGTATCAAAATTGGTTTTTTGCTGTTTTTTTAATATTTCATCAAATTTTTCTAGTGTAGTTTTACGAATATCAATCAGCAACTGCCATAAACCATTATTTAATTTTTTTACGACACTTTTTTCAATTACAAAGGCCGTTTTACTTGTCAAAATAATGCGTGAAGTCTGCATGTCAGAAAAAGCATAACGCACATCTGAAAGCATAACGGATAATGTATTCTGTTTCTTTAAAGGCGTATTTTGCATCGAAAAGTCAATTGTAGGTAAATTGATCACCAACCGTGCTGGCCTGTCCAAAATCTGTAAACGAACATTTGGTTTTGAATTGAAAACCGCAATAATACGCGTATGAACACTATCACCAATGGTTCGAAAATTAATAAGTCTCAGAGGATCTGCGGCTTGAACACTGGTTTGGAATAGCAAAAATAATAATAAAAAGTATGTGACAAGCACAATAACATTCCCATAAGCTATTTTCAGCTTTTTGGTAAAGAAAACTCTTATCATAAGCAAAATACTCTACATTACATTTGTAATAATTTATCTTGGTTATATAAAAACGATACACCAATTTATTCTCTATTTTTCAATAAAAGCTAAATAAACACCCAAAAACGAAATTAAGGTCATTAAAGACATTATCATTATACATGATTTACATTGTTACTTGCCAAACGCATGATATCAACATAAAAGAATATTTATGCTTCCTAGCTGATAATAGTCATCTAAATTATCTGTAACTCATATTAAGTTGTCTTTAGAGGTTTTTTGCCTATTATGCATTGAGACTTTTTTATGGATGAAAAATTTCTATGTTATAACATTAGGATTGCATTACTTAAGATTCGTTGGTTCGGATATCCGAACTGTTTTAAAGATTATTTTACCGGAGACTTTTAAGAAATATGAGTCATAAAAAACAGATGGAGATAATGATGAGAAATGGTGTAAATGCAGTCATGCCTTTGCACGTGGTGTTCCGTCCTGTTTTTCTGGTACCTCCCTTTTATGGCAGACAGCCTTTTATATTTACGAATAGTTATAGCGTTCGTTTGAGTAAAATTGTGCATGTCGCCTTCAGGATATTAGCTTATGTCAAACAAAATGCTTATAGATGCCTCCCATCCGGAGGAAACACGTGTTGTTGTTGTTCACGGCAACAAAATTGAAGAACTTGATTTTGAATCAGAACATAGAAAACAGCTCAAGGGGAATATTTATCTCGCACGTATTACGCGTGTAGAACCGTCTCTCCAAGCAGCTTTTGTTGAATATGGTGGAAACCGACATGGTTTTTTAACATTTTCTGAAATTCATCCTGATTATTATCAAATTCCTATTGCTGATCGCCTTGCTCTTCTTGAAGAAGAGGAAAAAGCAGCTGTAGGAGAAAATTCTATAGATGCCTTTACGGAAGAAGCAACTAAAAATAAAAAACGCTCCAGAAGAACAAAAAAAAATGGAAAAAACAATGTCATAGCAGCCGATATTGAAAATGATATCACATCTGAATCAACAATAATTGATAATACAGAAGAAGCATTAAATGCCGATATCTCTTATGATGAGATCGAAATGGTTGGTGCTGAGGACATCCGTGAAGAGCTCCCAATTTATCAAAGAAAACAAGGGCGCCAATATAAAATTCAAGAAGTCATTAAACGACGTCAAATTTTGTTGGTACAAGTCATCAAAGAAGAGCGTGGTAATAAAGGTGCTGCCCTTACAACATATCTGTCTTTAGCAGGTCGTTATTCTGTTCTAATGCCCAACACAGCACGTGGTGGTGGTATTTCACGAAAAATTACGAACGTACAAGACCGTAAGCGTCTTAAAGAAATCGTAAAAGAATTAGCCGTTCCAAAAGGTATGGGCGTTATCTTACGAACAGCTGGAGCCAACAGAACAAAAGCTGAAATTAAACGTGATTATGAATATCTTATGCGGTTATGGGATACTATTCGCACTTTGACACTCGAGTCAACGGCGCCATGCCTTGTCCATGAAGAAAGTAATCTCATCAAGCGTTCTATACGAGATCTTTATAATAAGAACATTAGTGAAATTCTTGTCTCTGGAGACCAAGGATATCGTGAAGCGAAAGACTTTATGCGTATGCTCATGCCAAGCCATGCAAAAGTTGTGCAACCTTACCGTGATCCTACACCCATTTTTGCAAGAAATAATATTGAAATTCAACTTGATAAAATGTTGCAACCACAGGTTTCTTTAAAATCTGGTGGTTATCTTGTTATTAATCAAACAGAAGCACTTGTTGCTATTGACGTAAATTCTGGTCGCTCTACGAAAGAATTCTCTGTCGAAAAGACAGCTTTACAAACTAACCTTGAAGCTGCTGAAGAAGTAGCGCGTCAATTACGCTTGCGTGACCTTGCTGGTTTAATTGTGATTGATTTTATTGATATGCTTGAAGAACGCAATGTAAAGCTGGTCGAAAAAAAATTAAAAGATTGTTTAAAAAATGATCGTGCTCGTATTCAAGTAGGTCATATTTCACACTTCGGCCTTTTAGAAATGAGTCGTCAACGTATTCGCATATCGGTTTTAGAAAGTACAACACAGCCCTGCCCGCATTGCGCAGGAACAGGAAATATACGTTCTGAATCATCAATTGCGTTACATGTCATGCGCTCAATTGAAGAATATCTTCTTCATAATTCGCAATATAATATTATCGTGCGCACACCCGTAGCAACAGCGCTTTATGTATTAAATCATAAACGCAACATTCTTGTTAATTTAGAAACTCGCTTTAAGCTTAATATTAGTATTGAAGCAGATGATAGTATTGGAACGCAACATCTTGTTATTTCTAAAGGCTCAATAGCAGAGAGCATTTCTCGATCTTCATTGGAAGATGTTAATAAGCAAGAAATTGAAGATTCTGTTTTCACAGAAAGTGAATCTATTGAAAATCCTTCTCCCATTGAAACAAACCAAAAGCGTCGGCGCAAAAATCGTCACGATGAAATTACTGATCATTCTCTCTCCAACGTTCATAAAAAAGAAGATACCTTGAGTGATGATTCTTATCGTCGAGGACGTCGTCGAGGACGTCGTGGTGGTCGACGCAATCAAGATAATAGTTTTCATCAGATTCGCATTCCTTACGCAGAACCAGTGGGAGATTTTGCTAAGCAGGCTTTAGCAGAAATTAAAGCAGCACACCGCAAACATCGTGTTTCACCTGCTAAATCTTTTGAACTTGAAGAAACAAAAAATAATACACAAGCTCTAGATATACAACAACAGGGTGAATCTGAAAAAAATGATACAAGTATTAAACCTAAAAAACGTAAAACACGTTCTTCAAAAGTAGTAGAAAATCAACTTTCTTTAGATAATGATCAAAATGTCGTAGAACAAAAATCTCTTGAAGAAAAACCTAAAACTAGTTCAGTACGTAAAGCTAAAACAAAAAAGGCAGACAAATCTATTCATAAAGTAGAAGATAAAACTCTTGAAAATAGTAAAAAGTCAACACGTGGAACACGTAAAAAATCATCTTCTAAAGAGACAACGCAAATACAAAAAATATTAGAGAAAGAAACTATAATCGAGATGGAGGAAGTTGTCGAAACCTCTCCTTCCCAAATTGAAGAAACAATTAATCAACCCGTTGTTGTTTCATCAACGCCTAATGATTCTTCCAAAACTGAACGTATTGGTTGGTGGAAACGCAGAATTCTTTCGAAAAATTAAAGATTAAAAAAACCGCCACAGTTTTCTGTGGCGGTTTAAATAAATAATTATAGAAGACGTTTCAACCAATTCTATGGTGTGGGTTTATCACTTTTGTTTTGCTTTTTCTTGCTCAGCCCGCATACGATCTTCAATTTCTTTTTGCTTTGATTGAATAGCTTGCTGCATCTTTATTTGTTCTTGTTGGAAATCTTTTTCCTCCATACCAGGACCGGTATAGGCTGCTGTAAACCCATTAAGAGAAAATTCAATAGGATTAGCTGAACCACGGAAATTAACTGTGGTTACAACCATTTTTGTACCACTTTTCATAGCAGCTATAAGCTTATCATCTAAGACATCATTGGCAATACAACTTGGTCCATTACAAATAATATAAGGAATTTTTTTAGAGAAGTCGTCACCAATTTTAATGTGAACACCTTCTGGCAAAAAACGACCTGTAGGTACTTGAATACCTATACGTTTTTCATTTTGCTTCCCTTTTATTTCAACAAGATTAAAAGCCGTTAAAGGTTGTCCCGTATTCGATAATACAGTATTCATTGTATTACAAATATCAACATCATGCTGCTTACTGCAAACTTTGTACCAACCTTGTGATAAAGTTTGCGCATTTGCAGAAATACCAGCTATAAGAAAAAGGGCAGCGGCTCCAACTAATACTGAAACAGCAGAATAAACATTTTTATGCGACATGATTAAGTTAATCCTTTCAACGCGCTTTTAAGTAACTTCAAAAAAATATTAAATATAATTCCAACTTAAATTTATTAAATTATAATGAAATAACACTTAATTTTACTATTTTTACTTCAATATAAAAAAAAAAGTCAAATTTAGAGAAAAAAATACGACAAGCTATTCTAATTTTTATACACCCATATAATTCCCCTCTTTATCATATTGGTGTTTGATGCAATCTATCCATAAAACACCTCTGTGCATTTAAGCTAAGATTACACAAACGAATCAATATTGCAATATTAATTAAAATAAACTCCTATACTACTCTAAAAATCTTACTAATTAAACTTTTTACATTTATTACTCTTCATGTTAAGCTCGTAGAGCCTTAGCAACAGCTGTTGTAATGCATGAATCTCCGAAATATCAGATAAATTTTACTTTTTTCCTTATGTGATTCGTATGATACGAAAAAATAAAATCATTTACGGTATTATTGAAACATTTCATAAATTAAAACCACTGATTGTCTAAAATTTCTGCATAATTGTAAGAGAACTTTTTCCTAATGGACAATTTTCTGCCCTTGTTTACAAAACAATGGCGATACATTTTTGTAATAAAAGCTTTATATTCTACAGCTTTTAACCAAAAAGTTTAATTTAAAAATACGCTACTAAAGAAGTGCTTTTTTCTTAATTAAAAAACATATTTTCTTAGAGAGAAAATTTATAACTGTTGAAAATATTTTATTTATAATAAACTTCCTTAAAATATAACAACATATTAATTTATAATAATAATTTATCTTTTACATCATCAAATGTTTGTTTTTCATAGCTATTAAGAGCCTTCTGTTAGCAATTCTTTTATATTGCTAGAAACTGGGGCTTATCGAATTAATTGCGTCTTTTACTCAATAAAAATCTTTATCTTTCCAATCAAAATCTTTGCGTAAAATAGCACCTATATCACTCTGCAATATATCCGCTAAAACTTTGCAACTAATAATAAATATGAGGATAATTTTCTATTTATTAAATAATTCAGCTTTTCTTCGTATTCTCCTACTTCGTACTCTCTCGCTATATCTACCCTAGAGATAAATTTTTATTTTTTTCAAATAGATCCTGTAATTTCGAACCAAGATTATAATATTCATTCTTCAGATTTTTCAGTTCTTTTAAAAACTTATTTCGTTCCTGCAAACGCTTATAGTATTCTGCTTTAGAAAAATTTTTTCCCAAAATATCTAAATATAAATACTTATCTTCAATAAATTGTATGCTATCTTTAGTATTCTTTCTTTTGTTTTTTAATGTTGGTATTGTTCCTTAGAAGATAAATCAGCGTGAGCTGTTTTTATGCCATATATTACAGGGAGTAAAAAACTATCGTTAGCAACTTTTGTAATGAAGAAAGCATGTTATCTTGGCTTAAATTTTTGCTTTTTAGAGAAGATACTTATATGCACGTTCTATTTATTACGGTTACACCGTCTAAGCTATTTTCTTCATTGTATCAATATGTCTTATGATGAAGAACGCAAAATGAATATGTAAGAAGTTCTTTTATTATAAACTTAAATTTTATTCTTATAAAAAATCAATAACTATTTGTTTTTATAATAATTTTATAAAAATGAGTAACAATTCTGAAACAACAAAGAAGTTTTTAACCAGAATGTTGTTCTGCCATTTCGACAAGCTGTGTCATAATATTCGCTGCTCCAACAAGCCTTTCATCCGCTGTGGACCAATCACGAATAAGAGCGATACTTTGATCTGGTCGAATTTTTGCCATCGAACCTTGTTTTCCAACCCACTGAACAAGAGCAACACTATTTGCAAAATAATTATTGCGAAACTGTATAACAATCCCCTTTGGTCCAGTATCCAATTTTTCTACATGCGCTTTTCGACACAATGTTTTGATATAAAAGACTTTAAGAAGGTGTTGAACTTCAAGCGGTAAAGGACCAAAGCGATCAATTAACTCCGCTGCAAATTCATCAATTTGTTCTAAATCATCAAGTTCTGTTAAACGACGATAAAGCCCCATACGTAATGGCAAGTCAGGCACGAAACTTTCTGGTATCATCACTGTTGTACCAAGTGAAATTTGAGGAGACCATTGCTTATCTTCATTTAGCTCTCCATCTTTTAATTCAGCAACAGCTTCTTCAAGCATTTTTTGATAGAGTTCAAATCCAACTTCTTTAATATGTCCCGATTGCTCTTCACCTAAAAAATTGCCTGAACCGCGGATATCCATGTCATGGCTTGCCAATTGAAAACCGGCCCCCAAGGTGTCAAGAGATTGTAAAACTTTAAGACGGCGATCAGCAGCAGCTGTTAAAACTTTACCAGCAGGAAATGTAAAGAGTGCATAAGCACGTTGTTTTGAGCGCCCTACCCTCCCTCGTAACTGATAGAGTGCAGAAAGACCAAACATCTCAGCGCGATGCACAATTAGGGTATTGGCTGTTGGAATATCAAGACCAGATTCAATAATGGTTGTCGATAGCAAAACATCATATTGCCCATCATAAAATGCATTCATAATATCATCAAGTTGTCCAGCCGGCATTTGTCCATGAGCCACAACGAATTTCAGTTCTGGCACATGTGTTTTGAGATATTCTTCTACAAAAGCCAGATCAGAAATACGAGGACAAACATAGAAACTTTGTCCGCCACGATAATATTCTCGAAGCAGGGTCTCTCGTATAACAAGTGCATCAAAAGGTGAAATAAAAGTACGAACCGCCATTCTATCAATGGGGGGCGTTGTTATCAATGAAAGTTCACGTACACCCGATAATGCTAACCCTAAAGTGCGTGGTATGGGAGTTGCTGAAAGTGTGAGAACATGAATATCACTTTTAAGCTCTTTTAAACGCTCTTTGTGTTTGACACCAAAATGCTGCTCCTCATCAATGATGAGAAGGCCTAACCGTAAAAAATTAACTGCACCACTTAATAATGCATGGGTTCCAATGACAATATCTATTGTACCATCTGAAACACCTTTTTTTACTTGTGCAAGTTCTTTCGCTTTTACAAGCCTTGAAGCATGTCCAATTTTAACCGGTAATCCTTGAAAACGCGAAATAAATGTCTTGTAATGTTGACGTGAAAGCAAAGTTGTCGGTACAACAACAGCAACCTGATATCCATTTAATGCTGCGACAAAAGCACTTCGAATGGCTACTTCGGTTTTTCCAAAACCAACATCACCGCATATCAAGCGATCCATAGGCTTTCCTGAGGCTAAATCGTCTAAAACAGCATCAATTGCATTCATTTGATCTTCCGTTTCTTCATAGGGAAAGCAAGCAACAAACTCATCAAATGGTCCAACTGGTGGAAGTAAAGCAGGCGCAGCACGAGTCACACGCTCTGCAGCTATACGAATTAATTGCCCTGCCATTTCCAATAAATGTTTTTTAAGCCGAGCTTTACGTGCTTGCCAAGCAACACCCCCTAATTTATCTAAAGTTACCTCTGTTCCTTCTGAGCCATAACGTGAGAGAAGCTCAATATTTTCAACAGGTAAAAAGAGTAAATCACCTCCAGCATATCTAATTTCAAGACAATCTCGTAAAATTCCAGTGGTTTTGATGGTTTTAAGACCAACAAATTGGCCAATACCGTGGTCGATATGCACAATAATATCACCAGAATTTAAAGCAGAAATTTCAGAAATAAAATTTGTATTATTTTTACGCCGCTTTGGCGATCTTATAAAACGATCGCCAAGGATATCTTGCTCTGCTATAACAGCCAAATCTTCAGCCTCAAAACCATGTTCTATCATGATAACAGCTGCTAATATGCGATCTCGTGGTGTTGCTTTGACAGTTTGCAAGGATTTTGCAACATCTATTTTTTTCAATCCATGCTCATCGAGAACTTGTAGCAAACGATTGAGAGATCCTTCACTCCAACACGCTAAAAGCACTTTTTTACCAGCAGTGCGTAAAGATGCGATATGATCAACAACACTTGAAAAAACATTTTTTTCCTGCGCATTACGCTCTTTTACAAAATCATATCCCTGTTTAACATTGGTGTGAATAACAGTTTTTTCCAAACTTTGTGGAATATTAAAAGGCGAAAAATCAATACGCTGTGAAGATTGTTGCACACCCTCCAAAACACGCTCTGGCGTTAAATAGAAAAGACTAGGATCTATTGGGTGATAAGAAGTAGAATTTTTTTCATCATTTTCGCGCTCTTTGCGCGCGTTATAATAGTCCTCAATAAGACGATAGCGCTCAATGAAGGCTTCTTCTATGAGATGCTCAAAAACTATCGGTAAGTTACCACAATGGTCAAAAAAACTATCAAGGTTTTCATAAAAAAATGGAAGCCAATGTTCCATACCGGCAAAACGCCGACCTTGAGCAATTGCTTCATAAAGCATGTTATTTTTTTGTGATACACCAAATGTACGGGTATAATTGCTCTTAAAACGGCTTATGCGTTCTGGTGTAAGAACAACCTCACTCATTGCCTGTAATAAAAGTTCAGTTTTTTGACCTGTTGTCCTTTGACTTTCTGGATCAAATATGCGGATACTTTCTAGGGTATCTCCAAAAAAATCAAGACGTAAAGGTTCAACATCCATGGGAGAAAAGATATCAAGTATTCCTCCTCTTACAGCAAACTCACCAACATCACGGACAACCGTAACGCGTTCAAAACCATTGGTTTCTAAAAACTGAATAAGATTTCCCATGTTATTGCGCTGGCCAACACGTGCGTGAATAAGCTGAGCTTCTATCATTTCACGAGGAGGTAACTTTTGCATAATCGCATTTGCTGTTGTTAATATAATTGCAGGATGTGGATCTTTACGTAAATTTGCTATGTGTGCCAATGCTGATAGTCGACGTGCCATAACAGCAATTCCTGGTGACACACGATCATAAGGCAAACAATCCCATGCAGGAAATTGAAGTATGGGTAAATTGGGCTCAATAAAATTTAAAACTTGTTGTAAATGAACAATTTTTGTTCCGTCGCGGACAACATAGATGAGTGGTTTACCTTGTGCAATTTCTGAACTTAATTTAGCAAGCGCAAAGGCTTCAAATCCATCAGGAACTCCATCAAAAATCATACGAACAGAATTATTTTTGGGAATAACAATTTTTTTAAATATAGGCATCAGGATTAATAACTTAAGCAAATACGATAATTGGCAATATCGCGAAAAAGTGGACTATCAACTTCAGAGGGTGGCAAAACTTCTCCAGTAATCCATGTGAGTAAATCACGATCATCAAAAGACATAATATATTCAAGTTCAGAGAGCGTTTTATCATTCATTTCAGCAATATGAGCATCGACATAATGTCCAAAAATGAGATCCATTTCACGAATACCGCGATGCCATGCACGAAAAATCAATCGACGACGACGCACATCTAATTGATTTTTGTCAACGACAAAAACTGTCATAAAAAATCTCCTTGAATAAAGTAATATAAACTATTCAATTAGTCGTATAAAATTTGTACCTTGCTTTTAAGGAAGTTCTATAATCTTTTGTTCTTTAAGTGTAATTCGACGATGCATTTGCTTAGCCAAAGCGTAATTATGTGTTGCAATAAGAGCAGAAAGACCCGACTGACGAACAAGGATAGACAAAGCTTGAAAGACATAAGCTGAAGTTACTGGATCAAGATTTCCTGTAGGTTCATCAGCCAAAAGAACCGAAGGGCCATTTGCTACTGCACGTGCAATAGCAACACGTTGTTGTTCTCCTCCCGATAACTCTGAGGGACGATGGTTAGCGCGATGAGAAATACGCAGATACGTCAATAATTTGCGCGCACGATCTTCTGCTATGGATTTTTTTAATCCTGCTATCATTTGCGGTACCATGACATTTTCTAACGCCGTAAACTCTGGAAGTAAATGATGAAATTGATAAACAAAACCAATATCATTTCGTCTTATAGCTGTTCGCTCACTATCAGAGCGCTTTGCACAAGAAACACCCCGTAACATCACATCACCAGCTGTTGGTTTTTCTAATAATCCAGCAATATGAAGAAGTGTTGATTTTCCAGCACCAGATGGTGCAACAAGTGCGACAAGCTCTCCACGATTAAGAATAAAATTCGCTTTATCTAAAACAATAAGCGGCTTATGACTCTCGAAAAAGTGTCTTTCAATCTCTACAAGCTCTAAAATAGCTGTCATTATTCATACCTCAAAGCTTGTACGGGATCTAGCTTAGCAGCACGCCATGCCGGAATGAGAGCAGCAAGAAACGACAAAAATAAAGCCATCATAGCAACCAAGATTGTCTGTTTCCAGTCAATTTGTGCAGGCAATTTTGTTAAAAAATAAAGTTGAGGATTAAAAACGTCGACATTAAATAACCAAGATATAAAGTCTTGGATATGATTAATATTCGCGGTCGCGATAACACCTAAAACTAAACCCAATATAGTTCCAATAAAACCAATCATCATTCCTGTAATGATAAATATACGCAAAATCGCACTCTGTTGAGCCCCCATCGTGCGTAAAATCGCAATATCATGACTTTTATCTTTTACAAGCATAATCAGCCCTGAAATAATATTTAAAGCAGCAACAAGAACGATCAGAGAAAGAATGAAAAACATAACATTTCGTTCAATCTGTAAGGCTGAAAAAAAAGCCTGATTGCGTGTACGCCAATCAATTAAATAGACCTGTTGATCAACTGTTTTTTCTACAACAGGTTTTATTTGATCAACAGCATCAGGATCATTTAGAAATAATTCTAAAGACTGAACCTTATCTCCCAAATTAAAAAACATTTGTGCTTCATGGAGAGGCATAAAGATAAATATTGAATCATATTCAGACATACCAACTTCAAAAATAGCAACGACTCTATAAGCTTTCACACGTGGTGTAACGCCAAAAGGAGTCTCATCACCATCTGGAGTAATAATACGAATATCTCTTCCAACTGTCAGCCCCAATTTTTCTGCTAAGCCACTTCCAATTGCAACACCTTCTTCTTCATCAAACCGAGAAATCGATCCTAATTTAATGTTTTGAGAGACTGTTTTAAGCTTTTCTAGATCTTGTTTGCGCATACCACGAACTAATGCGCCAGAGCCACCTTGAACTTCACCTTGAACAAGCGCTTGACCTTCAATAACAGGCAAAGCAAACTTTACACCATTTGTAGATTCTAAAGAAGAAATAAGAGTCTTATAATCAGAAAAACCAGAATCAACTGTTTGAACAATAAGATGCCCATTCATACCAAGAATACGATTGAGAAGCTCTGTACGAAAGCCATTCATCACCGCCATAACAACAACCAGAGCAAATACGCCCAACATAATCCCAATAAGAGAAATAATTGAAATAACAGATGCAACGACATGTTTTTTATTGGGAATCATGTAACGAAAAGCGATCATCCACTCATAAGATGAAAACCATTTGTCTTTCAGCCTCTTCATAACATTTCCTATTAATTCATAGAAAGTTGGCTGAGTACATCTTCAACCTTTAGAGATTTTTTTACACCTGTTTTTCGATCTTTAATTTCAACTTCATTTTGTGCAATGCTGTTAGGACCAACAATGATTTGCGTTGGCAAACCAATCAAATCCATTGTTGCAAATTTTGATCCAGGACGTTCATTTCTATCATCTAATAATGGATCAAAACCAGCCTCCTTTAATCCCTGATAGAGAAACTCACATGCCTTCGTGCATTTTTCATCATCGGATTTCATATTGATAATCCCAAAATCAAACGGTGCCATCGACTTTGGCCAAATAATACCATTTTCATCATGAGAAGCCTCTATAGCGGCCGCAACAAGACGCGAAGGTCCAATACCATAAGATCCCATAGAGACTACATGCTCTTTTCCATCTTGTCCCATAACTTTTGCTCCCATTGGAGCAGAATATTTCGTGCCAAAGTGGAAAATATGCCCGACTTCAATACCACGCGCTGAAAGACGACTATGATCAGAAACTTTAGCCCACTCCTCTTCATTATGCATTTCTTCTGTCGCTGCATAAAAAGATGTCCATTGTTTAACAATATCATCTAAAACAGCTTTATCACTAAAATTGATTGAACTATCAGGAACAGTAAGTTCAAGAAATTGTTTATCACAGAAGATAGCGCTCTCTCCCGTTTCAGCCAAAATGATAAATTCATGACTGAGTTTCCCCCCTATTGGACCTGTATCTGCACGCATAGGGATTGCTTTTAAGCCAAGACGAGAAAAAGTGCGTAAATAAGCAACAAACATACGATTATAAGATGTTTTAGAGCCTTCATAATCAAGATCAAAAGAATAAGCATCTTTCATTAAAAATTCCCGTGCCCGCATCACACCAAAACGTGGGCGAATTTCATCACGAAATTTCCATTGAATATGATACAAATTAAGTGGAAGATCTTTATAAGAACGAACATATGAGCGAAAAATATCTGTTACCATCTCTTCATTGGTTGGACCATAAAGTAAATCACGCTTTTGACGATCTTTAATGCGAAGCATTTCCAAACCATAATCATCATAACGACCGCTTTCACGCCAAAGATCAGAAGATTGAATTGTAGGCATCAATATTTCTATTGCACCCGCACGTTCTTGCTCCTCACGAATAATTCTACAAACTTTATCAAGCACTTTTTTTCCCAAAGGAAGCCAAGAATAAATCCCTGATGTTTGTTGTCGAATCATTCCAGCGCGTAACATGAAGCGATGAGAAACAATTTCTGCTTCTTTAGGATTCTCTTTTAAAAGTGGAAGGAAATATTGAGAAAGACGCATTGAAATAATTAACTCCTAATCACACCTATCATATCGAAACAATTTATCACACCCTCTATTCATCTATATCCGCATTCTGAATACTTTCAAATATAACGATCTTATTATTTAAAAATTTATTGGGCTTTATTCTCTATTTTTCTTATTTAGCAATAAAATAAAAATGCTCTTCTCTTTTTAAATAACGTAATATGAAAGTTCCTTATTTTGACCGATGTAAAAAAACTGTACAGATAGGTTTTTTTTGCCAAATTTCATGAACAGCCGCTCTCACAGCACGTCGTGTTGCCTCTCGAATAAGTTCATTATTTTTCTGTTTCATGCGTGGGATATTATAAACTGTATTTTCTACAATATCTAAAAGAATATCTTTTAAACTTTCTCCCTTTCCATTGCTTTCAGGTAACCCGAATGTTGTTAGACCTATATCCCCTAATAATTCATGCTTACTATTTATATGGAGAGAAATAGTAACATGACCAGCATAACTTAGTTTGCGACGTTCACGAATCCCTAGTTCATTTTCATCTCCAATTAGGCAACCATCCTTATAGATGCGGCCAACAGGAACTTGATCAACAACTTCTACAGGCTCTGGTGCAAAACGTAACATATGTCCATTTCTGATATCTGTAACAATTTTAATACCCGCTTGACGTGCTAAAGTTGCCTGAGCCTTAAGATGCATTGCTTCCCCATGTACAGGAACAAGTATCTGTGGCTTTACCCAATCATACATCTGTAAAAGTTCTGAACGACGGGGATGACCTGAAACATGAACAAGTGCATCTTCATTCGTAATAATTTCAATACCCAAATCAATGAAACGATTTTGTACCTCAATAATCGCTTTTTCGTTTCCTGGAATACTTCGTGATGAATAAATAACGGTATCACCAGCAGAAAGTGCAATATTTCTCATTCCATCACGTGACAGTTTAGCCAAAGCAGCACATGGCTCACCTTGGCTCCCTGTGACAATTAAAACAAGATCTTTTCGCAAAATGTAACCATAATCATCTTCCGTTACAAATGGTGCTAAACCATTCATATAACCAAGCTCTTGTGCAACCATAATACTTCGCTTAAGGGAGCGCCCAATGACAAGCACCTTACGTCCAGCAGCTTCAGCTGCAAGAGCAATAGAACGTATCCGACCAATATTAGAAGAAAAAGTTGCTATTGCAACGCGCCCTTCAGCTTTGGAAATAATCTCAGAAAGACTGGCTTGAACCTGCTGCTCTGATGGAGATATACCATCCCGACACGCATTTGTAGAATCACAAAGTAATGCTAAAACACCTTTTTTTCCTAACGCACGAAATCTTTTTTCATTCGTCACAGCCCCAAGTGAAGGAGTATGATCAATTTTCCAATCACCAGTATGAATCACAGTCCCCAAAGAGGTTGTAATTGCTAAAGATACAGATTCTGGTATTGAATGGTTAACAGCTATAGCCTCTACAGCAAAGGAACCTACCTGAAAACAATCACCAGCTTGAAAAATATTGAGTAAAATTTTTTGAGATTCAAAATCTAATTGTTTTTTAGTTTCCAATAATCCTGCTGTAAAAGGCGTACAGTAAATTGGAACTTGTAACTTTGGCCATAAATCAAGAACGGCCCCATAATGATCTTCATGTGCATGTGTTAAAACAAGACCCCGTATATTATGTTTTTCACTTTCTAGAAAACGAATATCAGGAAAAACAAGGTCGACTCCTGGTAATTCAGAACCAGCAAAACTAATTCCCATATCAACCAGCAGCCATTCACGAAGATGTTGGGGACCAAATCCGTAAGCAGCTAAATTCATCCCTATTTCACCTACACCCCCCAGAGGTAAAAAAACAAACTCATTCTTATTAGCTGCAACCATAAATATCTCCCAAAATCATTAAGGTATCTGATGGTAAAATAATTTTTTAATAACGACCTGCATTAATAGAAGCAGCCGAACCAAAATGAACATCTCCAGCTGTTATAATGGCTGTCTGACCATTTTTTTGCTTTATGATGCAGTTAAAATCACTATCAAGACCATCAAAAACACCCTCAATGACTTTTTTATCATTCACCACTTTGACATATTTCCCAAGGTGAGCAGAATATAAAAGCCATTTTTTTCGGATTATTTCACATCCTTTTGGTTGTTTCCAAAGAAGGTAATTTCTAGAAAAACACTCCGTCAAAACCGTAAATAATTGTTCTGCTTCAATATGCAAACCGATATTCTTTAAGCTCGAAGTGGGATAGGGTGCATCTTCATAATTATATTTCACATTTATTCCAATACCAATAACCAATGCATATTGTTGTGATGACAATTTTAAAATCTCAAGCAAAACTCCAGAGCTTTTTTCTCCTCTGAGCAAAATATCGTTTGGCCATTTTAAACTCACAATATTGTTTGCCTGCTTTTCATCTTTTATCAATTGTTTTATTGCCTCTGCCACACTTATTCCAGCAACAAAACCAAGTTGAGCTGCAGTTTGATGAACAATATCATCAATTAATAAAAGACTAGAATAAAGGTTCCCTTTGGGACTAGACCAAGTCCTCCCTCTTCTTGCTCTTCCCTGTGATTGTTCTTGTGCAACAATCCAAAGATTGCCTTGATGACCAGTTTGTGCTTTTCGTTGCGCAATGAGATTTGTTGAGTCAACACTATCATACGCTTCAATAGTGTATCCTTGTTCTTGAGCAAAATCTGATAAAATATAAACCATATTCATTAAAACAATGCAGCTGCTGCTTTTTCTGCTAATTCAGCAAACCAAACTCCAAAAAGTGTATAAAATAAAATAAACAATGCAGAAAGACCGAGACAAAATTGAAGCTCATTCGATAAAGCAACAAAATGCGCTTTTGCGTCATCAAACCACATAATTTTAATGACTCGTAAATAGTAAAAAGCTCCAACGACAGACGCTATCATCCCAACGACTGCAAGTGGCGTCAGACCAGCATGGACAGCAGCAGAAAATGTATACCACTTCCCAAAAAAACCAGCCATAGGTGGTACACTGGCTAACGAGAAAAGCTGTATTGTCATAACAATAGCCATAAACGGATTTGTTTTTGCTAACCCTGAAAGATCATAAATATTTTCAACATTGCCATTCTGAGAGCGCATTCCAAGAATAAAAGCAAACGAGCCAATCGTCATTCCAAGATAAATCGTCATATAAAGAATAACACTTTTTATTCCTAGCATATCTCCAGCAGATAAACCAACAAGTGCATAGCCCATATGACTGATCGACGAATAAGCCATTAAGCGCTTAATGTTATTTTGACCAATTGCAGCAAATGCACCAAGTATCATTGATGCAATCGCCATGAAGACCAAAATTTGTTGCCATGCAGGCATCACATTATCAACATGCCCTAGGGGAATAAAGGTCATCACAATAATACGGATGATTAAAGCCATTGCAGCAACTTTAGGGGCACCAGCAAAAAATGCTGTAATCGGTGTTGGCGCTCCTTCATAAACATCAGGTGTCCACATATGAAATGGAACAGCAGAAATTTTGAAAGCCAAACCAGCTAAAATAAAAACAATTCCAAAGATAACTCCCAATTGCAAATTTTCACTTTTTAAAGCAACAGCAATTTCGTGAAAACCAATTTGACCCGTAAAACCATAAAGCAAAGAAATACCATAAAGCAGCAATCCTGAAGATAATGCTCCTAAAACAAAGTATTTTATACCGGCTTCAGAAGATTTTACATTATTACGATTAATCGCTGCTAAAACATATAAAGCTAAAGATTGCAGCTCTAACCCCATATAAAGCGACAGCATATTACCCGCTGAAATCATAAACATCATTCCAAGGGTTGCTAAAAGAACAAGCACTGGAAATTCAAATATATTAAACTTTTGTGCATTGGCAAAACCAACAGACATGATAAGAGAAAAGAGTGCACCAATAAGCATTAAAATTTTCATATAACGACTAAAGGAATCGATAACGAGCGCATTGGTTTGAAATGAACCATTTTTCGGAAAAACTATAAGAATAATAATGGTTGCCACAAGAAGTGCCATGGCTAAACCTGTCACTGTTAAAGAAGCACGTGTATTGGAATAAACACCAATCATAAGCAACACGACAGCTCCTAATGCGATTAAAAGCTCCGGAAGAATTAAGACTAATTGCGCTATTATTTCAGTTTGCATGTGCGTTCTTCCCTTATCTAGTGCAGTTTATTGATGAGGGTTTCTACGGAAAACGCCGTTGCTTTAAGAATAGGCGTTGGATAGATACCAAAGAATATTGTAAGAATAACCATTGGATAAAGGATGAATTTTTCTCTTAAAGAAAGATCTATTAATACTTTTAAATTCTCTTTATCCAAGGAACCAAAAACCACACGCCGATAAAGATAAAGGGCATAGGCTGCCGATAAGATAACACCCGTTGTTGCTAAAACAACAACCAATTTATTTACTTGAAAAACACCTATTAAGGTTAAAAATTCACCCAAAAATCCTGAGCTTCCAGGCAAACCAACATTTGCCATAGTGAAAATTAAGAAAACAACAGCATATTTAGGCATATTATTCACTAAACCACCAAACGCTGAAATTTCACGTGTATGCAAGCGATCATAGATAACCCCAACACAAAGAAACAACGCTGCTGAAACAATTCCATGGGATAGCATCTGATAAATAGCCCCTTGTATCCCTTGTTCATTCGCAGAAAAAATGCCCATTGTCACATACCCCATATGCGCTATTGAAGAATAAGCAATAAGCTTTTTGATGTCATTTTGAACAAGTGCAACCAACGACGTATAAATAATAGCGATAAGCGATAATGTAAAAATCAAAGGTGCAAAATCTGCTGAAGCGATAGGAAACATAGGCAAAGAAAAACGAAGAAAACCATACCCACCTAATTTGAGTAAGACACCAGCTAAAATAACGGAACCCGCTGTCGGTGCTTCCACGTGAGCATCAGGGAGCCATGTATGAACTGGCCACATTGGCATTTTAACTGCGAAAGAAGCAAAAAATGCAAGCCATAACCATATTTGCATATGAGCAGGAAACTGGTAATTGAGTAAAGTTGGTATATCAAGTGTCCCAGCCTCCCAATACATAGCCATAAGAGCAACCAGCATAAGCACTGAACCAAGTAAAGTATATAAGAAAAACTTTATACTTGCATAAACACGACGTGCTCCACCCCATACACCTATAATGATAAACATTGGAATAAGGCTGCCTTCAAAAAAAACATAGAATAGCATTGCATCAAGAGCACAAAAAACGCCAATAATCGCAACTTCTAGAAGAAGAAATGCAATCATATAAGCCTTTAATCTCTCTTTAACATTTTCCCAACTTGCTAAAATACAAAAAGGCAAAAGAAAAGCCGAGAGAACAACAAAAAGAATAGAAATACCATCAACCCCCATATGATAGCTAATGCCCCCTCCTAACCAACTGGACTTTTCAACCATTTGAAAATTTGGGTTGCTAGAATCAAATCCTATCCAAATAATTAAAGAAATAATAAAAACAAATAAAGTCGTAAAAAATGCGACATTACGTATATTATGGCGTGCTACTTCACTATCATCTTTGATAAACAAAATCAGAAGCACACCAACAAGTGGCAAAAATGTAACCGTAGAAAGAATAGGCCAATCGGACATTAGTTTACGCCCCCGATCATCATCCATGTAATGAGTAATGCAACGCCGATAAGCATTGCAAATGCATAGTGGTAAAGATAGCCTGTTTGCAATCGAACAATTCTATTTGTAATATCAACAACACGCGCTGCGATACCATTAGGACCTAGACCATCAATAATCTTACCGTCTCCCACTTTCCAAAGAAAAGAACCAATTCTAAAGGTAGGACGAACAAACAAAAAGTTATATAATTGATCGAAATACCATTTTTGGTAAAGAAAATTATATGCTCCTGGCATAATACGAACCATTTTCTTAGGAAGAGATGGAATAGAAACATAAAATAAATAAGCTAAAATAAACCCAAGAACCATCGCTATAAATGGCGACCATTTTACCCAATTAAAGACATGGTGGGCATCATGAAGAATGTGATTGTGGCTGCTTGTAAATAATGCTCCCTTCCAAAAAGCATTATACAAGTCACCAAAAAAGTAAGGTTGGAAAACGACACCAGAAAATATTGCTCCAATAGATAAAAGAAAGAGTGGAATCAACATAACTGGAGGTGATTCATGAACATGATGCATAACATCAACTGTTGCCCGTGGTTTACCATGGAATGTCATAAAGATAAGCCGCCATGAATAGAAACTTGTTAATAAAGCTGAAAAAACAAGAAGATAAAAAGCATATCCTGAAGCAATATTATGGGATACAAAAGCAGACTCTATAATCGCATCTTTTGAGAAAAAACCTGCAGTCCCGAAAAGTGTTCCTGGAATTCCAACACCTGTCAATGCAATGGTCCCGACCATCATCATCCAATAGGTGACTTTTATATGTTTGCGTAACCCACCCATTTTTCGCATATCTTGTTCATCAGATACAGCATGAATGACAGAACCTGCACCAAGAAACAATAAGGCTTTAAAAAAAGCATGCGTAAAAAGATGAAAGACAGCAGCGCCATAAGCTCCAACACCTAATGCCACAAACATATAACCGAGCTGAGAGCATGTAGAATAAGCAATAACACGTTTAATATCATTCTGCACCAACCCTACAGTTGCTGCAAAAAACGCTGTTGTTGCTCCAACAATAATAATCACGGTCAAAGCAGTTGAAGAAAGTTCAAAAATTGGCGACATACGCGCAACCATAAAAACACCAGCCGTTACCATTGTAGCGGCATGAATAAGCGCTGATACAGGGGTTGGTCCTTCCATTGCATCAGGCAGCCAAGTATGTAAAAGAAATTGTGCTGATTTTCCCATCGCACCAATAAATAATAAAAGGCATGTAATGGTAATTGCCGTCTGCCCATCAAATTGCCAACCTAAAAATGTCATATTTTGTATAAAGTTATTGTTTGCAGCTTTTGCAAAAATGGAAGCAAAATCAACCGATTGGAATAAAACAAAAATACTAAAGATTCCTAAGAGAAAACCAAAGTCTCCAACACGATTAACTACAAAAGCTTTCATTGCGGCCTTATTAGCAGAATCACGCTGAAACCAAAAACCAATGAGTAAATAAGAAGCAAGTCCGACACCTTCCCATCCAAAAAACATCTGAATCAAATTATTGGATGTGACCAACATAAGCATCATAAATGTAAACAAAGAAAGATAAGAAAAAAAACGAGACCTTGAAGGGTCATGGTGCATATAACCAATTGAATAAATATGTACCAATGCCGAAACACTGTTCACAACAATAAGCATGACAGCTGTTAATGCATCAACATGTAAAGCCCAATTAAAGCTTAAGTCACCAATAGTAAGCCAATGTAATACCAAGACATCAATCGCTGGAATATGACCAAGTGCAATACTGAAAAATGCTATCCACGATAATATGGCAACAACAACCATAAAGCTACATGTTATCAATTCACTCGCACGATCTCCTATCGTTTTTCCACCTAGTGCAGCAATTAAAAAACCCAAAAGCGGAAGAAAGACAATCGTATAATACATCACTGGTTAGCCTTTCATTACATTAACATCTTCAACCGCAATGGAACCACGATTACGGAAAAAAACGACCAGAATTGCTAAACCAATGGCAGCTTCAGCAGCTGCTACGGTTAAGACAAATAAAGCGAATATCTGACCAACGAGATCATGAAGAAATGCTGAAAATGCAACAAAATTGAGATTAACTGAAAGCAATATAAGCTCAATGGACATCAAGATAATAATCACGTTTTTTCTGTTGAGAAAAATTCCAGCAATACCAATTGTAAACATCAAAGCAGAAACAGTGAGATAATGTGTAATATCAATATACATCTACATAGCCCCCCTTACATACCTTTGCCTGATTCAACTTGTTTGATTTCAATGGCACTTTCTACCGTTCTAGAAACTTGCTCCGCAATAGATTGCCGCTTTACACCCAATTTATGACGAAGTGTTAAAACAATAGCCCCAATCATTGCAACCAATAAAATCATTCCAGCAATTTGAAAATAAAAAACATAATCCGTATAGAGAATATCACCTAATGCTTGTGTATTTGTTCGCTGCGCTAAATCTGGCATTGGTTGGGTAACATGCGTTCTCAAGACTGGAGAAAAATAGCTACTCACAAAAACAACAATCAATTCTACAGCGATAATAACACCAATAAGAGCTCCAATAGGAGCATACCGAAGAGTTCCACTCTTTAACTCAGCAAAATCAACGTCAAGCATCATAACGACAAATAAAAATAAAACAGCGACAGCTCCTACATACACAACAAGCAGAATAAGCCCTAAAAACTCTGCTCCTGCAAGCAAAAATAAAGCTGCTGCATTAAAAAATGCGAGGATTAAAAACAAAACAGAATGCACTGGATTGCGTGCTGTAATAACAATAACTGCACTTGTTAGCATAATAAAAGCAAACAAATAGAAAAATGCCGCCGCTAGATCTGTTAGCATAGGCTTCTCCTCAAATATTCAAACAATTGGTATAAACTTCATACCAGATTACAATTTATCGGAAAAATATCCGACACCTCATTTAACGATACACTTAACGATAAGGCGCATCCATCAATATATTTCGAGCAATTTCTCGCTCCCAACGATCTCCATTCATTAAAAGCTTTTCTTTATCATAATAGAGTTCTTCACGCGTTTCTGTTGCAAATTCAAAATTTGGACCTTCAACAATAGCCTCTACCGGACAAGCCTCTTGACAAAAACCGCAGTAGATACACTTAACCATATCGATATCATAACGAACAGTTCTACGCGTACCATCATTACGTCGCGGTCCAGCCTCAATTGTAATCGCTTGCGCAGGGCAAATTGCTTCACATAATTTACAAGCAATACACCGTTCTTCACCATTTGGATAGCGACGCAATGCATGCTCACCGCGAAAACGCTGAGATACAAAACCTTTTTCATAAGGATAATTAATCGTGGGCTTTGGTGAAAAAAATTGACGCATGGCTAAGAAAAAAGCACTCACAAATTCCAATAGAAGAAGTGACTTTGCCGCATGAATAAAACCTGACATCGTAAAATCTCCTCTTAAACGAAATCCGTAAACTTTAAAAAAGCAGCAGTTATCACAACCATTGCTAGTGAGAGAGGAAGAAAAACCTTCCAACCAAGCCGCATGAGCTGATCATAGCGATAACGTGGAACAAATGCTTTAACCATAGCAAACCAAAAAAATACAAAACAGACTTTTAAAACAAACCAAATGATACTAGGAACCCAATTAAGCCACCAAACATCTAGGGGTGGCAGCCAACCGCCTAAAAATAGAATGGTTGTTAATGCACACATTAAAACAATCGCAACATATTCACCAAGAAAAAAGAGCATGTAAGGCGTTGAAGAATATTCTACCATATGACCAGCTACAAGTTCAGATTCTGCTTCCACCAAATCGAATGGAGGACGGTTTGTCTCTGCGAGCGCAGAAATAAAAAATATAATAAACATTGGAAAAAGGACCAACCAATTCCAATCGAGAAAGCTGTTAAAAGGAAGACCAAGAGTTGTACCAATTCCAGAACTTTGTTTATGAACAATTGTTGTGAGATCCAACGAACCACTTATTAAAATGACAGTCACCAGCACAAAACCAATGGAAACTTCATAAGAAACCATTTGTGCAGCGGAACGAAGAGCTCCTAAGAAAGGATATTTTGAATTTGATGCCCACCCCCCCATAATAACACCGTAAACTTCAAGAGATGAAATGGCTAAGATATAAAGCAAGCCAACATTAATCTTCGCAATCTCCCAGCCCTCATTGACAGGAATAACAGCCCAAGTTGATAAAGCAAGTGTCGCTGACACAAAAGGAGCCAAAAGAAAAACACCCTTATTTGCACCTGCAGGGATAATAGGCTCCTTAACAACAAATTTAATTAAATCTGCAAAAGACTGTAACAAACCCCATGGACCAACAACGTTTGGTCCACGACGCAATTGTACCGCAGCCCAAATCTTTCTATCTGCGTAAAGAAGATAAGCAACTAAGATCAAAAGAACGACCAAAAGAAGAAGTGTTTTTCCAACTATAATGAGTAATGGCAACAGCCAAGTCATAAAGAAATCATACATCATTATTCCTTTTCCTTTGCCTTACTTTACAGTTTGCGTAGCACGGTTTTTTGCAAGAGATGAACATTCAGCCATAACAGCAGAAGCACGTGCTATCGGATTTGTTAAATAAAAGTCTTTAACCATAGAAGTAAAGATTTGACTCTCTAGAGAAACCATTTTTGAACCAAGCGCCTTAAGACCACTTATATCAGAAGGTACTATATCATCAACAGCACAAAGGTGTGGATAATCATTAAACAAGCATTGTCTTAATTGAGAAAGAGAATCAAAAGGGAGCCTTTGTCCTAAAATATCCGATAAAGCACGCAAAATAGCCCAATCTTCTTTTGCTTCACCTGGAGCAAAACCAGCCCGATTTGTCATTTGAACACGTCCTTCTGTATTCACATAAAGCCCTGATTTTTCAGTGTAAGCAGATGCAGGCAAAATAACATCAGCAGCATGTGCACCATTATCACCATGGCTACCAATATAAACTGTAAAAGCTTTTGTATTGGCTAATTCTACTTCATCAGCACCAAGTAAAAATAAAACTTCACAGGTTTTAAGAATATTTGCAACCCCAAGCTTAGAAGTAAAGCCTATGTCCAATCCTCCAACAATCGATGCTGCATTATGAAGAACCCCAAACCCATTCCATTCTTCACTAAGAGCACCAATATTGTCAGCTAATTTAGCAAGACTTTTTAAAACAGATAAACCTTCATTTCCTGAAACAGCTCCCTCTCCGATAAGAATAAGGGGCCTCTTCGCTTCTTTTAAGACATTAAAAAAAACATCCTCTCCACGAATAAGTGTCGTTAATGTATCACTCCCAGATCCAAGATAAGAATAAGGATAACGTAAATCGACTTTCTCTCCAATTAATGCAATAGGAAAATTTCCCATCCGTTGGCGCTTTAAAATACGCGCATTTAAAACAGCCGCTTCATGACGTGGATTAGATCCCACAATAAGCAGAGCATCAGCCTGTTCAATACCTGCAATTGTAGGATTAAAAATATAACTCGAACGCCCAAACTCAGGCGATAAAGCCCCCCCTCTTTGGCGACAATCAAAAAGCGTTGAGCCCAAAGAACTCAATAATGTTTTAAGGGCATACATTTCCTCAACAGACGCAAGATCTCCAGCAATGGCTCCAATTTTTTCTGGAAAAATTTTAGAGATCACCATTTTAATTTTTGCAAAAGCTTCTGTCCAACTGACAGGCTGAAGCTTTCCATCTTTGCGTACATATGGCCTATCAAGCCGCTGAGTGCGCAATCCATCCCAAATAAAACGCGTTTTATCAGAGATCCATTCCTCATTTACATCTTCATTCGTACGCGGCATAATCCGCATAACTTCACGGCCACGGCTATCAATACGGATTGCACTACCAAGCGCATCCATCACATCAATCGATTCCGTTTTTACCAATTCCCACGGACGAGCATGAAACGCATAAGGTTTTGAAGTTAAAGCTCCCACCGGACAAAGATCAATAACATTTCCCTGTAATTCAGATGTCATAGCTTTTTCAAGATACGTCGTAATTTCAGCATCTTCACCACGACCGATCAAACCAAGCTCAGAAATACCTGCGACTTCCGTTGTAAAACGAACACACCGTGTACAATGAATACACCGTGTCATAACAGTTTTGACAAGAGGTCCAATATATTTATCTTCTACAGCACGCTTATTTTCTGTATAACGAGAACAATCTCGTCCATAAAGCATTGCTTGATCTTGAAGATCGCATTCTCCCCCTTGATCACACACTGGACAATCCAAAGGATGATTAATGAGAAGAAACTCCATAACACCTTCACGTGCTTTTTTTACCATCGCCGTATTGGTAAAAATCTCAGGTGCTTCACCGTTAGGCCCTAATCGTAAATCACGAACCCCCATAGCACAAGAAGCCTGAGGTTTTGGAGGACCGCCCTTAACCTCAACCAAACACATACGACAATTTCCAGCAATTGACAAAGATTCATGAAAACAAAAACGTGGAATTTCTGCCCCAGCCGCCTCAGCAGCCTGAAGCAACGTGTAGTAATCAGGAACTTCAATCTCTTTGCCATCAACTTTGATATTTATCATCACCCATCCAACCTGCGGATAACCCACTTAAAATTTGCATTCGGCTGCTCTTAAAAAAATCTTCTATCCTACTGCTTCTAAAGCAATGTTTTTGCTTTGGACTACATTTCGCGTGTATTCATCAATTCTACGCTCGATTTCCGGACGAAAATTACGTATCAATCCCTGTACAGGCCATGCGGCAGCATCACCAAGCGCACAAATAGTGTGTCCTTCAACCTGTTTAGACACTTCAAACAAAAGATCAATCTCGCGTTTTTGTGCTCTTCCCTCAACCATACGCCCTAAAAGACGCATCATCCAACCCGTCCCCTCACGACACGGAGTACACTGACCACAACTCTCGTGCTTGAAAAAAGCAGCTATACGCCAAATTGCCTTGATAATATCGGTTGATTTATCCATAACAATCATCCCCCCCGTGCCAAAAGAAGACCCGACATCTCGCATCCCATCAAAATCCATGATCGCATCGATCATATCCTCACCACGGACGACTGGACAAGAAGCTCCCCCTGGAATAACTGCTAAAAGATTATTCCACCCACCACGAACACCACCCGTATGTTTTTCAATTAATTCACGGAATGAAACACCAAGAGCGTCTTCAAATGTACAAGGTGCATTAACATGCCCTGAAACCATAAACAATTTCGTTCCAACATTATTTGCTCGTCCGATTGACGAAAACCACGAAGCACCCCGCCGCAAAATCGTTGGAACAACAGCAATGGACTCTACATTATTTACTGTTGTTGGACAGCCATAAATCCCCATATTGGCAGGAAATGGTGGTTTAAGCCGAGGTTGTCCCTTTTTTCCCTCAAGACTTTCAAGAAGAGCTGTTTCTTCACCACAAATATAAGCACCAGCTCCATGATGAATAATAATATCACAAGCATGCCCATATTTCGTTTTTTTGCCAAGTAAACCTGCATCATAGCATTCATCAACGGCAGCTTGTAGCGCTTCACGTTCACGAATATATTCACCACGAATATAAATAAAAGCAACATTGGCTCCCATAGCAAAAGTAGCGATTGCACATCCTTCAATCAAAGTATGGGGGTCATGACGTAAAATATCACGGTCTTTACAAGTTCCAGGTTCAGATTCATCGGCATTGACAACCAAATAATGAGGACGACCATCATTCTGCTTTGGCATAAAGGACCACTTCATTCCGGTAGGAAAACCAGCACCACCACGACCGCGTAAACCCGATGCCTTCACCTCATCAATGATCCAATCACGACCTTTGTCAATCATCTCTTTCAGACCATTCCAATGCCCACGCAACATCGCAGCCTTTAATGATTTGTCTTTTAAACCATACAGATTGGTGAAGATACGATCTTTATCAGCTAGCATACCCCACCTTTTTTTCTATTACCCATAGCATTTTCCGCTTTTCCTCAAATGCAATTTTTAAATATCTTTTCAAGACTTCTTACTTTTCATTAAATGTTGTCATCATGGGTAGAATAATAAAATATTTTTTCAAGAAAAATACTTAATTATGTTCCCACTCTTTCCTTATCCTTTTTTGGTGAAGACTTGAGAGATCTTTTTTTCTTTCTCATCATCAATAAGAGAAGTTAAACCACTAATCGGTTCCGACGACTTACGGCTACTTTGCGGACCAACCGCTATCTCAGAACCTTTCCCAGCTTCAAATGCATCAATAATTTCTTCAAGACGCTCAGCTGTAAGATCTTCATAAGTATCTTTAAAAATCATAACCATCGGAGCATTCACACAAGCACCAAGACATTCTACCTCTTCCCATGATAAGGTTCCATCCTGATTGGTAACAAAAGGTTCATGATGAATTTTTTTCTGACAAACTTTAATCAATTCACCAGATCCACGTAACATACAAGGGGTCGTACCACAAACTTGAATATGCGCTTTTGTTCCAACAGGCTTAAGCTGAAACTGAGTGTAAAAAGTTGCAACTTCCAGAACACGAATATAAGCCATGGAAAGAATCTGAGCAATATGCTCAATCGCGGCACGTGTCACCCAACCATCTTGCTCTTGAGCACGCATTAATAATGGAATTACAGCAGACTGCTCACGCCCTACAGGATATTTCTCTATAGTATTTTTTACCCATATCTGATTTTCTTTTGTAAAAGAAAACTCAGCGGGCTGATAAACATCATCTGCAAGACGGCGTACGGACATTAGCGATCAACCTCCCCAAAAACAATATCAATCGAACCCAAAATAGCTGTAGCATCCGCCAGCATATGACCTCTGGTTAAAAAATCCATAGCTTGGAGATGCGCAAACCCAGGAGCACGCAACTTTACACGATAAGGCTTATTGGTTCCATCAGAAACAAGATAAACACCAAACTCCCCTTTCGGAGCTTCCACAGCAACATATACTTCTCCAGGAGGCGTATGAAAACCTTCCGTATAAAGCTTGAAATGATGAATCAGTGCTTCCATCGAACTTTTCATTTCACTCCGTTTCGGTGGTACAATCTTGCGATCCAAGCTCGAAACCGGTCCATTTTTTTCAGTACTCAGCAAACGCTCCACACATTGGCGCATAATTTTTGCTGATTGACGCATTTCTTCCATACGAATAAGATAACGATCATAACAATCGCTATTCTTACCTACAGGAATATCAAATTCCATTTCATCATAACATTCGTAAGGTTGGCTTTTACGTAAATCCCATGGAACACCAGCCCCACGAATCATAACCCCAGAAAAACCACGTGCCCAAGCTTCATCAATAGTTACCACGCCAATATCCACATTACGCTGCTTAAAAATCCGATTTGGCGTTACAAGCGCATCAAGTTTACCAAGAGCAACAAGAAAAGGATCAATAAAATTACCTATATCTTCAACTAAAGATTCTGGTAAATCTTGATGCACACCACCAGGACGAAAATAATTTGCATGAAGACGTGAGCCACAGGCACGCTCATAAAAAATCATCAATCTTTCACGTTGCTCAAACCCCCAAAGAGGTGGTGTTAAAGCACCAACATCCATTGCCTGTGTCGTTACATTAAGCAAATGATTAAGAATACGCCCAATTTCAGAAAACAAAACACGTATTAATTGCCCTCTTTTAGGAACTTTAATATCCAATAACTTTTCAATAGCAAGGACAAAAGCATGTTCCTGATTCATAGGAGCAACATAATCCAAACGATCTAGATAAGGACCCGCTTGAAGATAAGTTTTTGTTTCCATTAATTTTTCGGTACCGCGATGCAATAACCCAATATGTGGATCTACACGCTCAACAACTTCACCGTCCAACTCCAAAACCATGCGCAAAACCCCATGCGCGGCAGGATGCTGCGGACCAAAATTGATATTAAAGTTTCGAACATTGACCTCAGCCACAATCAACCCCTTGCTTTTTAAAAAACTTCATATCAAATGTCAAAAAAATCTATCATACTAAAAAATATTTAATTATTTAAGAAATACAGTACTCTAATATAATGCCTTATCAAAACAAATATTATTATTTTTCATCACATGGCAAAGTATACTGTCCTCCTTCCCAAGGAGAAAGAAAATCAAAATTACGCATCTCTTGACGCAAAACAACAGGCTCATAAATTACCCTCTTTGCTTCATTATCATAACGACATTCAACAAATCCTGTCACAGGAAAGTCTTTGCGTAAAGGATATCCTTCAAACCCATAATCTGTTAAAATCCGTCTCAAATCCGGATGTCCTGAAAATAAAATCCCATACATATCATACGTTTCACGTTCATACCACTCTGCGCCAGGATAAACCGTACAAGCTGAAGCAACAGGAGTATTTTCATCCGTACGAACTTTTACACGTAAGCGTAAATTCTCACGAGGAGATAACAATTGGTAAGAAACGTCAAAGCGCTTATCGCGAGAAGGATAATCCACACCACTAATATCTGTGAGATTAATAAATTGACAGCGCGAATCATCACGAACAAACATTAAGACATCGATAATTGCATCAAGACGTGCCACAATGGTCAATTCACCAAAAGCAATAACAGTTTCTTCAAGCTTATTTTTTAACTTGTTTTCCAAATAAGCAGCAAGTTCAACCAAAGTTTCATCCATCATGACAAGAAAACTCTCTATCGCTCTATGGATCCGGTACGACGGATTTTTTTCTGTAGCAACAATATGCCGTATAATAATGCCTCTGCTGTAGGTGGACACCCTGGAACATATATATCGACAGGTACGATACGATCACATCCACGCACTACTGAATAGGAATAATGATAATATCCCCCACCGTTTGCACATGATCCCATAGAAATCACATAACGTGGCTCTGGCATCTGATCGTACACTTTTCTTAAAGCAGGAGCCATCTTATTTGTTAGAGTACCTGCAACCACCATCACATCTGACTGACGGGGTGAAGCTCGTGGCGCATATCCAAAACGCTCATTATCATAATGAGGCATTGAGCATTGCATCATTTCGATAGCACAACAAGCCAAACCAAAACTCATCCACATTAAAGAACCGGTACGTGCCCAAGTAATCAAAGCATCTGCCGAAGTAACTAAAAACCCCTTATCTGATAATTCAGCATTAATATCACGAAAAAACTTATCGTCAGACCCTATCAGCTCACCAGTATTGGGATTAATGATTCCTTTTGGTTTTGGAGCAGCAATCGTTGAATTATTAGATCTTAATTCCATTCAAGGGCTCCTTTTTTCCATTCATATATAAACCCAATAGTCAAAATTGCTAAAAACACAATCATAGACCAAAAGCCAAACATACCTATTGATTCGAATGAAACAGCCCAAGGAAAAAGAAAAGCAACTTCAAGATCAAAAATAATAAATAAAATTGATACCAAATAGAAACGAATATCAAACTTCATGCGTGCATCACTAAATGAATTAAACCCACATTCATAAGCCGATAACTTTTCAGGATCGGGGGAACGATATGCTACAATGTAAGGTGTAATCAACAAAACTCCAGCAATAACAGCTGACACAATAATGAAAATCAAGACCGGTAAATAAGAGCTCAATAAATAAGCCATAACCCTCTTCCATCGTAACGAAATGCCTGAGTTTAACACAATGATTCAATATTGCGAGACCAAACAGACAAATTTAATAATCGCTCTATTAATTATATTCATACTGCTTCAAATGCATATAGAGCGATACTCTTCTTATCGGCATAGGTAACGCAGAGCAAAGAAAGACGCAAGCCCTATTCTTATAAACCATATAAAAAGAAAGAAAAAACATATCATCCCCCAATCAAATACTCCACCACCACACTCAATACTATATGGATATTTTAAAAAGGAAATTTCACAAGGAATCACGAAATGGCGCGAGTGACGGGGCTCGAACCCGCGACCTCCGGCGTGACAGGCCAGCACTCTAACCAACTGAGCTACACCCGCGCATTTTTTTCGAACCAATTTAATTTGGTACAAGCGGTCGTGTAAGGGGTTCATGCGTTTATGTCAAGAAGGATTATGCATTTTTAAAAAAAATTATCAAATACTATCTTTATTCTTGCGTTTAGAAAATTTTTTCCTTAAAGAGTTCCCATTCAATTGCTAATCATTGCATTGGGCGATTAGCTCAGCTGGTAGAGCGCCTCGTTTACACCGAGGATGTCGGGAGTTCGAGTCTCTCATCGCCCACCATTTTTTTGTAAATAATTTTTTTATTTTACACATACTTATGAATGAAGCGGCTTTTAAAACCTTGTCTGTTAAAGTTTATGCTTTCTGCCTCTGCATAATTTAGCGTTTTTAAGTTCTATTCTTGAAAAACTATGCAATACCTTAACAAGCTATCTATTGATCTAAGCGTATTGTTCAATAATCTTTTCTTCTATTCCAACTAACTTTTTGCTTATCCCACAAAAAAAGCATTATAAATATACCTAATTTCTAGTCATATCTGGAAGAGATTTTAAACTGTCGATGCAAATCTTACATAAAAAATTTTTTCAAATAGTGCAAACCAGCCATTCCCTCCAAGCCGCCCTTTAGACGCACTAAATATCTAAATATTTTTATTTAAAAAATTAAAATCTTTTAAAGAGCTTTCTTATCGAATTATGCTTATTTAAATTCAATAAAAACTTTCCTTGAATATATTATGTCATTCTTACAAATTTATCTCTCATAAACTGTCAGAACAATAACATTTTTTTTCGCAGATATGAACGATTTGAATAGAATAAATATCTGGAAATATAAAATAATTCAAAAATACACGCCCGCAAAGAATTTAATATAATTTATCAAATATTTTCAACCAAACATTTCTTATTATTACGAATATCGGTCGTTAAAACTTAAAAAATATTGCTTTGTGAAAATTTTTTAAACAGAAAAAAAGAAATGATAAATACCATATTTACTTTTCATTTTTTCAGAAAAAGCGATCATGTTTAAAAATGAAACTGTTAGATAACACACTCAAAGAATTGACTTATGAAGAATTATTTTAATTGAAATTTAAATAGTTTTACAAAGAACGCTTTAAATGCGTATTAAAATGATTGACCTTTTGCAAGAAATTTGTCAGAAAGCATATTCAGTTTGGAGGGGTGGCCGAGCGGTTTAAGGCACCGGTCTTGAAAACCGGCGTGCAGGAGACTGTACCGTGGGTTCGAATCCCACCCCCTCCGCCACAGCACTTTTATGGTGCTTGTAGCTTGCCAGCGGGTTTTGTGTAGCTTGCCAGCGGGTTTTGTATAATTTGCCACTAGGTTTTGTACCAATTTATTTTTTCTCAAAGAGTTTTTAAGTGGTTCTCAAAGGGTCTTCAAAGACCTTTCAAAGATCGTTTAAAGCCTCTTTTCTTTTCTGCTCAAAATCGCAATTTGAGATGATCAATCAAATTGACTGATGATTTTTCTGTATCCTAAGCACATTATTCAGGACATTATTAAAAAGAGAAGCG
>NZ_JBHIMQ010000100.1:0-637 GCF_042194225.1 Bartonella sp. MR110HLJHH
TTCTTCCTCTCCAGAGTATGAAAGGCAAAATATTTGTCATTGCAAAAATTTGCCACGTTTCAGTCAAATAGTGATAAATTCTTGTGTCACCTTCAAAAATCCATCACATTTAGAGAGCAGCTCTCTTACTTTGTCCCCTACCGCCCTATACGCTGGGCTATTGTTTTGATTGCGCAATATTCGACGCATAGATTTACTGCTAAAATATCATCTGATTACTTGGCTATTCAGCCAATCATCACTTAAAGAAGTTTTGAAAGTGCTATTGGTTCCCCAAACAAATAACTGCGATACAAGAATTATTATCTAAATTGAGAAATAATACTGCGAGCGCATTATGTCGTTTTTCAAAGAATGCTTACAGTATAGGAAAAAATAACATTATTTTTTAAATAAAAATGATTGAATATTCTATAAAGCTTTTATAAGCTTAAATTCTCTTAAAATAGTACAGAATTATATTTTCTTCCCTCAACAAGTCTCTTGGAAAAGAAAAAAGGATAAACATACATGACATTAAAGAAATTATCTCGGAATGCTATCATCGGATTCCTCCTTCCTCTCTTTGCACTTTTCTTGTCTGTTTCCTTTTCCATGGCAGCAGACAAATCAAAAATCAAACTCGGTACTATGGAAG
>NZ_JBHIMQ010000101.1:0-308 GCF_042194225.1 Bartonella sp. MR110HLJHH
AGAGGTTTTCATAAGAATTAATTTTCTTTTAGTACGTATAGACTTTTAAAAGATTCAAAGTTTAGAGGAAATGTATCTGTTTAAACTCACACCATTTTCAGCGGCTTGTATTGCAAGTTTTCTATGGAGTTCTGGTGGTATTCTTAATTGAAACTTACCACTATATTTACCATGTGACAAAGGCACAGGAACTTCTTCTCCATTATGTTGCATGTCCTCAACAACTTCTGAAACAAGGTCCATAATACCTTTTAAAGCTTTCTCTGCTTGAGCATCTAACCATGAAAGGGATGGGAATTCTGCACACA
>NZ_JBHIMQ010000101.1:328-631 GCF_042194225.1 Bartonella sp. MR110HLJHH
ATCTTCTTGCGACCACAAAACACGATATGTATAATGATTATTGTTCATGTTTCATCCTTTCTATCGCTTGTAAGACTTGTTTGACTTGATAAGCTTTTGCTTTGTTACCAGAATCTTTTTGAATATTCACACGTGGGTCACCAAGCCATGGGGTTTTAAAAACAAAATGACTTGAACCATTGTTCCGTGGTTCTCCAAAGAAATAGACACATACAGCCAACAAATCTGAAAACTTGATGTTCTTTGGTGATGCTTTCATCAAGCTGATTATTTTTTCAACTTTATTGCTCATAACCAATAATA
>NZ_JBHIMQ010000102.1:0-622 GCF_042194225.1 Bartonella sp. MR110HLJHH
TTTCACTTGCAATAATAATAAAGAAAGGGAGGTGAAGTATGTCAACTAAGTTGCCATGGACGAGGCTTTTTGCAGACAAGTGGCTACTTGATCTTGCATATTTGCCAGCTTTTGAAGGTTTCATATATGTTAAGTTGCGCTTTCAAATGCTTCGCACAGGAGAGCCGCTTACGAATAATTTTAAAGTGTTATCTTTATTGGCTGGCTGCTCAGTAAAAAAATTTCAGAAGGCATTAGATCTTTTATTAGAAACTGGACATATCATTTGTTTAGAAGATGGTCGGTTGTGGAACCCAGATGTTGAATTAGAATTAAATGATAGCAAAGAGAAATCAGAAGCAGCAACAAAAGCAGCTCATTCTAGATGGCATAAAACAAAAGGTAAAAATGACAATAATCATATAAAAGAAAACGCATATGCGGATTGCATGCAGAGCGCATACGATGCGCATAGTGTTGCGCAATGCGAACGCAATGCCATTAACAATAACATTAACATATATAAAAAAAATAAAACTAACGTTTTATTAAAAAAAGAAATTGATTTTGAAGATTTAGAAACAATCGATTTGGTTGACGAGCCAATCGAGTGTGATGTTGAAAGCCAATCAGAGCAAACCAA
>NZ_JBHIMQ010000103.1:0-617 GCF_042194225.1 Bartonella sp. MR110HLJHH
AGTGTGACGATTGATGGCATGACAGATCATCATAAGAGCCATTCAGAGACCCATGAAACGGGTTTTGGTGTGGGATCAGGCAAGGGCTTTGTGTCGATATACGGGAGTGAGGGAAAGACAGAAAATGAAGAGAGTTTTGAGCATCAAGGTTCTTCTCTCAATGCGGATGGCAATATCAACATCACTGCCAAGAAAAAAGATGTAACAATTGTTGGCTCTGATCTTGCAGGTGAGAATATTAACCTTTCGGCAGCTCGTGATGTCAATGTGCTTGTTGGTCATAATAGCCATTCCTCAAGCTCAAAGGAAGAACGCACAGGCTTTGGCATTCAGTTTGAAAAGAGCAACAGCGGTGCTTCTGTAGGTGTTGGAATTGCAAGCGCCAAAGATACGGGCGATCAATGGGAAACCACTTCCACACAATCACACATCACGGCACGCCAAGATGTGCAGATTACTGCTGACAATGATGTAAATATGCAAGCAGCCATTGTTTCGGCGGATCGTGATGTAAACATTGATGCCGGCAATAATATCACCCTATCAGAAAGCTATGATACCTCTAACGCAAAAGAAAAGCATGAAAAGTCTTTTGCTGGTGTGACAGGCTCTGTCAA
>NZ_JBHIMQ010000104.1:0-616 GCF_042194225.1 Bartonella sp. MR110HLJHH
GAGGCGGTTTATCTTTTTCTGTAAACCAAAATGGAACCTCTGAAATGCCCACTATTCGGTCAAATTCTTCATGACATCTCTTTAAGGTATCCCCACTCAAACCTACACACTCTTCGTCTATAGCTCTCTTTCGCCTTTGCAAAGAAACTTCAGAAGAAGAAACATCACGTTTTTTACGGGAAGAAAGACCTTCTGATGATGCTGGACCTATAAAATGTTCGTGCGCTTTTAAAGAACTGGGTTGTATACTTGCAAAAGAACGCCAAGGGTCTAAATTGCGTTCATTATCAAGTCCCCGTAAAAACATCCCTCGAAAATCGGGAACATTAAATGTCGTAACGCCATCCCCCTCTCCCCACGTCGTTCCTATGACACAAAATAAGTCCCAATAAACATACCGTGAATAAGCACTCCCATCACACGGCAACCAACCATCCGGCAAGCGCTCCATTGCAAACGGTCCTATCAGACCGGAAGGTAAGCGTTTTAAGGAAGAAACTTTACCCCTTGTCGGGTTGAGAACTTGCCACCCCGAAAGCTCTTCATCATACATGACTGTATAAAGACAACCATCTTGTATCTCTCCTCCCGACAAGGCTAATAAACCGGTTTCTGT
>NZ_JBHIMQ010000105.1:0-613 GCF_042194225.1 Bartonella sp. MR110HLJHH
ATCCGCTTACGGTTTAAGTGTTTTCATCACTTGATTATTTATATAACAAAATACGTATTTATTGTCAAATAATATTTTATATTTTTTGATACTTTTTTCTTATTTTTTAAATACGTTATGTATTGATAATATCTTATGCTTATTAATTGCTTCTTTTATATTTATGTGATTTTAAAGATATATTATAGGCTTTATGAAACGATTGCGTTATTTTCTGAATCTATACATTTATAATATTTAGAAACGCTCTCATCATACGTATTTTTAGTTTTATAACCTATCAGTTTTTTTACTAAATGGTTTTTAAGATTTCTGTTAATTTCCTTTATAACGCATTTGCAATTTAACAGCCTTTTATAGCTGTTACCTTCTTTATAGCTACCGCATCATTTTTCATTTTCATAAGAGCAATGATAAAGATGATAATGTGATTTATTTGTTATAAAACATCTAAAGAGAGACTGATAATTATAGAGATTATCGAACTCTCTTTAAACAGAGCTTTCGAAAAGTATACATTTATCATTTTAGATTACGATATAGTTTTTTAAAAGCAATCAAAATAAGAGTATTTAAAAGTGCAAATGATTTCTTTTTAGAATAACGCATATAA
>NZ_JBHIMQ010000106.1:0-604 GCF_042194225.1 Bartonella sp. MR110HLJHH
GCAAAAGCCATATCGCTTTCAGCTGTTTGGTCAATGTGACGCACAACGATTTTTGCAAGAGAAGGATCAACCTTTGGTGTATAGCCATTACGCTCTGCTATCTCTTGAACAATACTGCCAAGGTTTTTCTGGTGGTAGGATTGGCTTTTTGGGGTTCTGTAAGACGTGTTCATTGATGCGGCGCGTCCTGTAACACTTAAGCTTTGCGGTGGGCTGCTTACAGAAATTTCGTCTATCAGATAGGCTCCCATATCGCGGTTTTTCCCGCCTTCATAGCCAAGTGTTATGGAAATAACTGTCCCGATAAGAGGAATATCAAGAAAGCCGTTATCACTGTCACGCGCACGGTCATCAAGCTCTATAGTGATACGATCACTTTTGTTTTCTGCTTCATCGGTAATTTCAATTGATAAAACATAATCCATGAGCGTTTTAGTGATGTCTTCTCCATTTGCCAGAACCGTGCAAAAAGGTTTCATGATTTGCTACCCCAAATTCTGATCACTGGTGTGGCTTTCGGATAGGGGAGGGACGGCAAAACTATGGTGATGCCTGCTTTTAAAATGGGTCCATAGTCTGCAAGCCCCAAATTCGCTGCATAGAC
>NZ_JBHIMQ010000107.1:0-603 GCF_042194225.1 Bartonella sp. MR110HLJHH
CACTTGTCGTTTTAATTTTTCCAAATAGTTATACTGTATTTTGGTATTTAGATATCGTTATTTGGTACTTTTTTTTAGTTTATTCATTCTTTCTCATGTTGCATACACGCAGTTTAATAAACATGTCCATTTACGCACTACATTTTATACTAAAAACCAAAAGTAAAATTTAAAAGCACTTGATATTCAATGATGTAGGTATCAAAATGAAAAAAAGTTAAAAAAATAAAAAATACGTATTGACTTTAAGGAAAGGTTCGTTTAGAAAGGTGCCAAGTGCTAAAAACACTTAATCGTAAGCGGTTAAACCACGTAAGGTTTTTCCCATTTCTTAAAATACTGACTTTCTTTTGTGCTATCATTGGCATATAACGATTTTGTCGGGTGTAGCTATACCATACAATACCCTTCGCGAGGGGAAAGTATAGCGGCGGACTTACGACCGTGTTTTTAGCGCCCGGCGCCCTTATGGGCTGTCAATTAAAAACCTAATTTCGTAAGGATTTATTATGCAAAATTCTGTAAAAAAATATCAACTCACCAATCAAACAATTCTTCGTGAGGGTAAAAAACTTTATCGCATTAAGGCGTTAAGAGATTTTG
>NZ_JBHIMQ010000108.1:0-261 GCF_042194225.1 Bartonella sp. MR110HLJHH
CAAATGGCCAAGCTCTCGATTGAACCGCCGCATCTTTTAATTCTGGCGTAAGGTTAAGGGCATCACACTGATCACGCATCATTTCTTTATCCTAAAAATTAAACTCTTTCACCATATGGTGTATGGTTCTTGAATTTATTCGTCAATAATAGCAAGCGAAAAGGCATAAACTCTTATCATACTCTTGCCATAATCAGCATCCGCCCTATTGTTTTGCTTATATTTTATGTCAATAAAAGTGTGAATATTATGAATCGCAAT
>NZ_JBHIMQ010000108.1:334-588 GCF_042194225.1 Bartonella sp. MR110HLJHH
AAGAAAGCAAAACCTCTAGCATTGAACTCAAAATTGATAAATAATCTATCTGCAACCAAAATCAATCAAGGAAATTACCTTCTTAACCTTTTGATATAAAAGCTGTTTTGCGCTTAACACTGTCAAAATGATTTCTGTTATGTTTTTGTGTGTGTTAATGAGCGTGCTGCTAATGTGCGCAAACGCAGGGCATTTAATTTAATAAAGCCAGCGGCATCTTTTTGATTATAAACACCTTCATCATCCTCAAAGGT
>NZ_JBHIMQ010000109.1:0-244 GCF_042194225.1 Bartonella sp. MR110HLJHH
TAATACGCACTTTGCCCCAAATATAGGAGTGCGTTTTATTAAATAACCCACGCGCATATAATGAAAGAGAGAAACGATTAAGCTTGCACCAATCATACCAAGCCAGTAGCCAATAAAACCATATTCAAAAAAATGTGCCATGAGCATCCCCCCAAAGAGGCCTACTCCCCAATAGCTTATTGCTACAACAATTGTTGACCAAAACGTATCAAGCAAGCCCACAAGTATGCCATTGAGCATAGCT
>NZ_JBHIMQ010000109.1:331-571 GCF_042194225.1 Bartonella sp. MR110HLJHH
GTTGTAAGGATAAATTCATAAGAGAGATAAACAACCCCTGATAAAAACAAGACATAAGTTACAGCAAAAATTGTGACACTCATACGCAACTGTTTTAGAGCTATATGATTCCTATCTGCTCTATACCACGCTGCTATTGTCGTCGCTGCGCTGGAAATCCCTAAAGCCACCACAGAAATAAGCATATCGAGACGCATCCCAATCGTGTGTGCGGCCAAAGCTTCGGCCCCATAAGCCGTA